>CAMBJN010000164.1 GCA_945867755.1 Polynucleobacter meluiroseus | reverse complement strand
ATACTGCCAAAGCTTTGGAGCAGAAGTTCATCGCTCAAGGCAAAGATATCTTGGTTGATATTGCGATGCGCTATGGCAACCCAAGCATGGAATCTGTTTTGAAGAAACTTGAGGCGCAAGGCATGGAAAGATTGTTGATCTTGCCTCTGTACCCACAGTATTCAGCAACCACCACAGCTTCTACCTTTGATGAGGTTTTTAGAATCATCAGCGGTTGGCGCAATCAGCCAGAGCTTCGATTAATCAAGCACTATCACGATCATCCAGGCTATATCAATGCACTCAAAGAACAAGTTGAAGCGTATTGGCAAACTCATGGCCGCCCAGATTTTGATGCTGGCGATAAGTTATTGTTTTCTTTTCATGGTGTGCCTAAGAGAACTCTAGACAAGGGTGATCCTTATCACTGCGAATGTCACAAGACAGGACGCTTACTTCGCGAAGCTTTGGGTTTAACAGCGGAGCAGGCGATGGTGACATTTCAATCTCGTTTTGGTAAAGCCGAGTGGTTAAAACCTTACACGGCCCCAACGGTTGAATCATTGGGCCATCAAAAAACTCGTCGCTTAGATATTTTCTGCCCAGGATTTCCTGCCGATTGTTTGGAAACCTTGGAAGAAATCGCCATGGAAGTTCGTGATGAATTTTTGACAGCAGGTGGCGGCGAATATCACTACATTGCCTGCTTGAACAACAGCCCAGTATGGATTTCTGGTTTGGCAGAAATAGCAGATGATCATTTGGGTGGCTGGCCACAAGTGCCAGAGTCAGAGCAAGCTTTGGCTTTGAGCATGCAAAGAGCAGCGGCATTGGCTGATAAAAAGTAAAGATAAAGCAAAGGTAGGGCCTTGAAATTTGATTTTTAGGCCCTATATGGTCATTTATTACATGAATAAATGACCTATGAGCCAAGATAAAAACCAAGAAACATCTTCATCTACACAAGATAATACTCATGAAATCAATGAGTTAAGTCAGGCTGCCCAGGAGTCAAATCCATCCAAGCCAGCTGATGCCGCCAATCCAGGCGATCAAAGCAATCAGCCAATGACGCCGGAAGAAATCATTGCGGCTTTAGAAGCTCAAATCAAAGATTTTCAGGACCAGTTTTTACGCGCTAAGGCTGAAGTGGAGAATGCCCGCAAACGCTCAATGGAAGATGTTGCTAAAGCCCATAAATTTGCCATTGAAGGATTTGCTGAGAGCTTATTGCCTGTTTTGGATAGCTTGAATGCAGCCTTAGCGGATAACGGTGCTGACTCTGCCAAGATGAAAGAAGGTATTGAGTTAACTTTGAAGCAATTGGTTGCTGCTTTGGAAAAAGGCAGGGTTCTAGAAATTAACCCAGTTGGTGAAAAATTCGATCCACATCGCCACCAAGCTATTGCAATGGTGCCTCATGATCAAGAGGCCAATACTGTTGTGACTGTCTTACAAAAAGGTTATTTAATTGCAGACCGAGTTTTAAGGCCTGCTTTGGTCACTGTTAGTCAGCCCAAGTAAATCAGCCCTTGAAATCAAATCATTCATCCCCAAATTACATACATAAAACAATTTTTAGGAGTTAAGCATGGCAAAGATCATCGGTATTGACTTAGGAACAACCAATTCGTGCGTTTCAATTTTGGAGGGTAATACCCCCAAAGTGATTGAAAACGCAGAAGGTGCTCGTACAACCCCATCCATCATTGCATATATGGAAGATGGCGAAATCTTGGTGGGTGCTCCTGCTAAACGTCAATCTGTGACCAATCCTCGCAACACGCTGTATGCGGTAAAGCGTTTGATTGGTCGTAAATTTGAAGAGAAAGAAGTTCAGAAGGACATCAATATGATGCCTTACACCATTGCAAAAGCTGATAACGGTGATGCATGGGTTGAGGTGCGCGGTAAAAAAATGGCCCCACCACAAATTTCTGCTGAAGTTCTTCGCAAAATGAAGAAGACTGCTGAAGATTACTTGGGTGAAGAAGTGACTGAAGCTGTGATCACTGTACCTGCTTATTTTAATGACAGCCAACGTCAAGCAACCAAAGACGCTGGCCGTATTGCTGGTTTAGATGTGAAGCGCATCATCAACGAGCCAACTGCTGCAGCGCTTGCTTTTGGTTTGGACAAGCAAGAAAAAGGCGATCGCAAGATTGCTGTTTATGACTTGGGTGGTGGTACGTTTGACGTATCAATCATTGAGATCGCTGACGTGGATGGTGAAAAACAATTTGAAGTGTTGTCAACCAACGGTGACACATTCTTGGGCGGTGAAGATTTTGACCAGCGCATCATTGATTACATCATTGCTGAATTCAAAAAAGAACAGGGCGTTGATCTATCAAAAGACGTATTGGCTTTACAGCGCTTAAAAGAAGCTGCTGAAAAGGCAAAAATTGAATTGTCATCAAGCGCTCAATCAGACATTAACTTGCCTTACATCACGGCTGATGCATCAGGCCCTAAGCATTTAAACATCAAAATGACTCGCGCTAAATTAGAGTCTTTGGTTGATGATTTGATTGCACGCACAATTGATCCTTGCCGCATAGCCATCAAAGATGCTGGCGTTGCTGTGGGTGATATTCATGACGTGATCTTGGTGGGCGGCATGACTCGTATGCCTAAGGTTCAAGAAAAAGTTAAAGAGTTTTTTGGTCAAGAGCCACGCAAAGATGTTAACCCAGACGAAGCTGTTGCTGTGGGCGCTGCGATTCAGGGAGCGGTTTTATCGGGTGATCGTACTGATGTGTTGTTATTGGATGTGACACCGTTGTCATTGGGTATCGAAACTTTGGGTGGCGTGATGACAAAAATGATCACGAAAAACACCACCATCCCAACCAAGCATGCTCAAGTGTTCTCAACAGCGGATGATAATCAGCCTGCGGTGACCATCAAGGTTTTCCAAGGTGAGCGCGAGATGGCTGTGGCCAATAAAGTATTGGGTGAATTCAATCTTGAAGGCATTGCTCCAGCATCACGTGGCACGCCTCAGATTGAAGTTTCTTTTGACATCGATGCTA
>CAMBJN010000163.1 GCA_945867755.1 Polynucleobacter meluiroseus | reverse complement strand
ATGTACCAACAAAGGTGCGCCACCATCAGGACCACCCATCCAAACACTGGCATATTTTTTTGCTGAGGCACCGGAGCGAATCGGCAAAATAATCAGGTTCAGAATGAACCACCAAATAAATTTAGGTATTTCAACCACGCGTGGATCAGATAAAAATTGCTTGAGGTAGGGCTTTACAGCCGCAGCTGTCGGTGCATCTGGCGTACCTAAATTAATCAATAAAACAGCTGTGCGTTGTGCTTGGCGACTAATGGCCATAAAACTTCCTCACTTATTAAAAATGCCGCTACTCAAGGCGCTTGATAGTAATTTGGACGTGATATCCACAATCGGTATCACCCTCTCATAGGCCATGCGTGTTGGCCCAATCACGCCCAGGGTGCCAACGATTCTGCCATCCACACTATACGGTGCAGTGATGACTGCCATGTCTTCCATGGGCACTAATTCACTTTCGCCACCAATGAATACTTGAACACCTTCTGCTCGAGAAGAAACATCCAATAGCTGAAGCAATTCAGTTTTCTCTTCAAACATACCAAACAATTGTTTCAACTTCACCATATCAGAAGAAAGATCGCCAACGTTTAGCAAACGTCTCTCGCCGGAGATGATCATGTTTGAGTCAGACTTAACATTTTCCGCTCCAACCTTCAAGGCAGCTTCCATCAATGATGAAATACCTGAGCGGATACCCTCTAACTCGTGACGCAATTTTTCTTTAACAGCAAAGAAGCTTAGACCTGCAAATTGAGTGTTCAAATAATTGCTGGCCTCAATCAATTCTGAAGGGTCGTAATCTCGCTCGGTCAAAATAATTCTGTTTTGTACATCACCTTCAGGCGTCACCAGAATTAAAAGTATGCGCTTCTCTGACAACCTCAAGAACTCTACTTGCTTGAAAACTTCTGAGCGTCTCGGGGTCATCACCACCCCAGCGAAATTGGATAAGTTTGATAAAACTTGAGCTGCTGCTGCTGCCACTTTTTGCGGAGCATCTGCCTGAATAGCATCTTGTGCTTCATGGGCCATGATTTCTTCAACTGGCTTCACGGTGAGCATCGTATCGACAAAGAGTCGGTAACCCTTAGGAGTCGGAATCCGGCCAGCAGAAGTATGCGGGCTGGCCACAAAACCCATATCTTCTAAATCAGCCATGACATTGCGAATCGTCGCAGCGGATAGATCTAAGCCTGAAAATTTAGACAAAGCTCTGGAGCCAACGGGCTGGCCGTCGGCAATATAGTGCTCAATCAGGGTTTTTAGCAGGCTTTTTGAACGGTCATCCATCATTTAGCAATTGTAGGGCTATTGGGGCTATGGTTTAATCATCAACATGTCAAATCTTAAGACAAAAAGCGCTCAAAGACATTTTAAAAAAATCGCCTTGGTAGGCAAATACCAGGCGGATGGCTTTGCACACATGCTTTTAAACCTCTCCAATATCCTTAAAAACTTAGGATGCGAGGTCTTTTTAGAGGCGGAAACAGCTCAAAACACCACGATTACCCAAATTCCGAGTATTGCTGCCAAAGACTTTAAATCGAATATTGACTTGGTGATTGTTCTGGGTGGTGATGGCACCATGCTTGGTATTGCAAGACAAATTGCAGGACAAGATGTCCCTTTGATTGGTATCAATATGGGAACACTTGGTTACATGACCGATATCCCTCTTCAAGATGTTGAGTTGGTTTTAACTGAAATGCTCAAAGGTCATCATGAGTCTGACATTAGGTATTTGCTTGAGGCCGAGGTGTACAGAAACAATCAAGTCATAGGTTCAGGCTCAGCCCTGAATGATGTTGTTGTGAATCGTTCGGGCATATCGGGCATGCTTGAACTCACTGTTCGGGTGAACGGTCAGTTCATGTACAACCAACGATCCGATGGTTTGATTGTGGCAACTCCAACTGGTTCAACTGCCTACGCGATGTCTGCGGGAGGGCCGATTCTTCATCCTTCAGTTGCGGGTGTGGTCTTAGCGCCTATTGCGCCTCATGCCCTTTCTAATCGTCCCATTGTTTTGCCTAGCAATTCACTAATTGAGATTGAATTGATAGACGGGAAAGATGTCAGCGTTAACTTTGATATGCAATCTCTGACCAAATTGCAGGTGGGCGATCAAATCAAGATCAAACAATCCCAAAAAACAATCACGCTACTTCATCCAATTGATCACAGCAATTACAGGGCACTTCGACAGAAGTTGCACTGGAACGAACACCCTTTCTCTTTCTAACCATGCTACGCAGCCTTTATATTCGCGACTTTGTGATTGTCGATGAACTAGACATCGACTTAGAAAGTGGCTTCACTGTTTTGACTGGCGAGACTGGTGCGGGTAAGTCTATTTTGTTAGACGCTCTTTCACTGGCCATGGGTGAGCGGGCTGATCCAAGTCAAATCAGGGAAGGTAAAAATCGCGCAGAAATTTCTGCAATTTTTTCTTTGAGCGATCCCCTTAAAAAAACTATTTCTGCATGGCTAGAGGCGCAAGAATTTTCTACTGAAGATGATGGTGCAACCATCATTCTCAAAAGAGTCATTGATACCTCAGGCCGCAGCAAAGCTTTCGTCAATGGTGGTACAGCCACGTTGAATCAACTCAAAGAACTCTCAAGTTTCTTGGTTGATATACATGGTCAGCATGCCCATCAATTACTGCTTAAAGCAGGCGCCCAAAGAGATCTTTTAGACAATCAAGCAAATCTTGATGGATCAGTTTCAGAAGTCAAACAACTGTACCAAGCGTGGCAAACGGCGAAGAAACAATTGCAACTTGCAATAAATGCAGGCGATAACTTACAAAAAGAACAGGAGCGCTTGGCTTGGCAGCTTGAAGAGCTTGATGCTTTGGCGCCGCAAGCTGGCGAATGGACAGAGATTGAGCAAGACCATGCGCGCCTAGCGAATGCCGCCAAACTCATTGACGGTTCTCAAAAAGCTATACCAGCGCTCCAAGATCAAGAGGGTAATGCCGAAGAATTGCTCTCCAAAGCATTCCATGAGATTGC
>CAMBJN010000162.1 GCA_945867755.1 Polynucleobacter meluiroseus | reverse complement strand
GGTCTGTTGCACAAACTTAGGATGAACCAGTTGCTGAATTTGAGTGGAAACATCCGCGTGAGCATTGCTTGATAAAGCTTTTAGCTGAGCCATGCGCTTTTGTAAATCCACATGAGCCTGCAGTGCGGCTAAAGCATGTCGACCAATTTCTTGAGCAATCAAGGCTAACTTGGGTTTGCCTAAATCAAGGCGCTGCTTAAACTCTTCAGCATTTGTTGGCAATGGCTCCATCAAACATGATCGCTCGATGGCAAGATCAATCACTTGGGAGATTAAATCCTCGGCATTGCCAATATTCATGAACAAGAGCCCTAAATCTCTGGCTCCAGGCAACTGCTTATGCAAAGCTTTAATGGTCTCTCGCATGGGTAGGGCAAACAATCGACGCAATCCCTGTAGGTGAGCTTTTCTGGCAACTTCCGGGTCATCAAAAACTTCGATTTCACAGTGCGTTTCTTGATCAACCAAGGCTGGGTAACCGTATAAATTTTGTTTTCCGCGCTTGATTTCCAGCATCTCCGGAAGAACGCCAAAAGACCAGTCTTTGATATCGCTTGTTTCTTTAATGACTGCTCTGGCACTTGAATCTTTGGCGCCCGAGGAAATAGATGTAGCGGGATTAGAAGAGTTGCTATTTGATGGTGCAACGAGCTGATGCACAGCACTTGCAGCCACCTCCTGAAAAACTTCTCTGGCAGCTTGAGAATGCTCTGCTCTCAACTTACCGAGATTGCGCTCTAAGTCGATTTGTCGACCGTACTCATCGACCAAACGGAAGTTCATAAAACAATGTAACGGCAGGTTCTCTGGTCGAAAATCTGCACGCTGCACTTGCACTTGAGTTTGCTCACGCATATCTGTAATCAAAGCATCAAGATAATCGCCGTCGCCAAACGTATTTTTCTCAGATGTGCGCTCAACAAACTTTTTGGCATAGTCGGGCAAAGGCACACAGTAACGACGCAATTTTTGTGGCAATGATTTGAGATAGAGTTGAGTTTTCTCAGTTGCCAAACCAGGAACTAGCCATTCACATCGACGCTGGTCGATTTGATTGAGTAAGGTCAAGGGAATCACCATGGTCACACCATCTTTGGGACTGCCTGGCTCAAAGTGATAACTGAGTTGCAGCTCAGTGCCCGCCATTTTGATAGTTTTAGGGTAACGGTCCAAGGTCACCCCAGCAGCCTCATGTCTCATCAAATCAGATTTATCTAATTTAAGAGATAAGCTATTTTTAGAATCTTCTTTGAGCCACGCTTCAAGACTTGCTTTACAGAAGACATTCTCTGGAAGCTGCTGGTCATAGAAGGCGAATAGCAACTGATCATCGACCAAGACATCTTGACGACGAGAGCGATGTTCAAGAGCTTCAATTTGTTTAACAAGGCTTAAGTTATGCCAAAAAAATCCGCCAATAGCCCCACCTTGCTTTTGTGCTTGAGCAGCTTCTGCCTGACCAAATAAATCAGCCTCTACCAAAGCTCTTTGAATAAATATATGACGGGCCTCTAGTGGGTCCTTCGGTGAGAAACGTATCTTTCTACCGTGATAGATTGGCAAGCCATAAAGCGTGCCTCGCTCGTGCGCCATGACCTCACCCTGGCGAGCATCCCAAAATGGATCACTGCATGAACGAATGATGCGATGACTGGCCACCTTTTCAACCCACTGCGGCTCAATCTTCGCAATCGTTCTGGCAAAGAGTCGACTGGTCTCAACCAGTTCTGAAGCCAAGATCCATGCCCCTGCCTTTTTACCAATCGTGGATCCCGGCCAAATGGTTAATTTAATACCGCGAGCGCCCTCGTAGATACCTGGCCCATGTTTTTCGTCGTCGGCTTTTTTAGCAATATTGCCAAGCAAACCTGTGAGCAAAGAAAGGTGAATCTGCTCAAAGGTGGCAGGGGTTTGGTTTTCTTTCCAACCCTGTTCAATCAATAGACGGTGCAGCTGTCCATGGATATCACGCCACTCACGCATTCTTCTGGGGGAGATGAAATGAGTCTTGCACAGATTTTCTAATTGCCGATTGCTTTGCTTATTAACCAGCGCCTGCTGATACCAATCCCACAATTTAACGAACGATAAAAACTCAGATCTTTCATCAGCAAAGACCTTATGGGCTGTATCTGCTGCCTGGGCATACTCCATGGGACGATCTCTTGGATCTTGTGTGGCCATGGCAGTGGCAATGATCAACACCTCTCTTAGCGCTTGATGCTCTTTTGCAGCCAAGAGCATGCGTCCCACTCTTGGGTCTAGTGGCAAGGCCGCTAATTGCTTACCAATAGGTGTCAGTGCCCCCTGCCTTGGACCATCAGATTCCATGGCACCCAACTCTTCTAATAGCTGAACACCATCGGCAATGGCTCGACCCAAAGGCGCCTCAAGAAATGGAAACTCTTGGATTTTTGGAAGCTTTAAGGCGCGCATCCGAAGAATCACTGCAGCCAGTGAACTTCTTAGAATTTCAGGGTCGGTGAATTTTGGACGAGCATTGAAATCGGCCTCGTCATACAAACGAACGCAGATGCCGTCCGAAACACGTCCGCAACGACCGGCGCGCTGATTAGCAGCTGCCTGCGAAATCGGCTCTACCTGGAGTTGCTCCACCTTATTGCGATAGGAATAGCGCTTGACCCTGGCTAAGCCTGCATCAACCACAAAACGAATACCTGGCACAGTCAAGGATGTTTCCGCGACGTTGGTGGCCAAGACAATGCGACGACCGCCTTCGCCCTGGAATACTCTCTCTTGCTCAGCCACTGACTGTCTAGCAAATAAGCTTAGAACATCAGGACGAAAACGTTGGTTCAGGACGTGATCTTTGCGAATAGCCTCAGCGCAATCTCGAATTTCACGCTCACCTGGCAGGAACACCAAAATATCGCCTGCGGAATGAGGTCCATCACGCCATAGGTCTGAGATGGCATCTAACACCGCATCTGGGATTTCTTTGGGATCTTTCTTGCCCATCTCAAGCAAAGGTCTGTAGCGCAGTTCGACCGGAAACAAACGGCC
>CAMBJN010000161.1 GCA_945867755.1 Polynucleobacter meluiroseus | reverse complement strand
CATGCCACGATCTTGTAAATATTTCATGAAACGGGCTTGGTAAATAGCCATGATTGGACCTAAGCCCATCGACACTGTTGGGAACTGCCAAAAATCTGGCATCAACCAAGGGTGCGGATAACTTGAAATACCTTTGCCATCGACTTCTTGACGGAAGTTATTCAAATTTTCTTCTGTTAAACGTCCCAACATATAAGCTCGGGCATAAACACCTGTGGCAACGTGGCCCTGCACAAATACCAAATCGCCGCCGTGCTTATCAGAGGGCGCATGCCAGAAGTGGTTAAAGCCCACATCGTAGAGAGTAGCCGCTGATTGAAATGATGAGATGTGTCCACCAACGTTCGTGTCTTTATTGGCCTTTAACACCATTGCCATCGCGTTCCAACGAGTGTAAGAACGAATCTTGTGTTCAATCTCTTGATCACCAGGAAGCTTGGCTTGCTGCTCCACCGGTATCGTATTGATATAGGGAGTCTCAGCATGAAACGGTTGCACCACACCACTCACGCGCGCATGAGATATCTGCTCATCAATCAAGAATGCGGCACGATCGACACCCTCTTGTTGGATGACGCCATTTAACGCATCAATCCATTCTTTGGTTTCAATCGGATCAATATCCTGAGAACCATTAGCTCCCTTTTGTTGATTTGGTAGATCAGCCATGCATGTCTCCTAGTTACTTCGCTCTATCAATTGGGCTGAGCCCTTTTAGTCTTAGTCAAATTTTAAAAACGCTAGGTTGCATGAGCAAGCAATATTTCATATAACGAAGTGATTTATCACTATATGGGATTATGTTGCGAGGCAATAAAGCGTAAAAATTGAAAAAAATGAGGGCTTCAGTATCGTCCCGAATTACACTCTAAGATTGCATGGTTTTCCCTAGTAAAAAGTATTCATTTGAAAAACGTCATTCACCAGTATCTTGGTCAAGCCATCAAGAATTACAGAACCAAAGCCCTTAAGCAAAGGGTTAGGTCTTATGCATTCTTATACATACCGGTATTGGCTATTGTGCTTTTCACCTGCGCAATGGGATTGATCCTATGGACCCTGAATTACCAAGATAAAAATCAACAGCAATACACGCTCTATCGAGAGAGCGCCTTTGCCAAACAAAGGATATTGTTGCGATTCGCTGCTAACGAAGATGCCATCCTGGAATTGAGTCGTGAAATCAGTAACTCTGCAAGCAAATCGCAATACCCTGAGTCATTCCTAAAGCTATCAACCAAGTTAATACAAGACAGCCCAGAAATTTTGCAACTGCGTTGGTTAGATAGCAGACAAAATCCCATCGCCACTCTTCCGAATAATCCAAGTTATTCAAAGTGGTCAGAAAGAACCTCAATTAAATCTGTGCTTGATACGGAATTAAACGCCATCTTTTCTGAGGCGGCCGAGTCTAATAAAGCCACTTATGGAAGAATGCTGGGTTTCCACCCAGCAGAAAACGAGACCTCAAATACCGACAGGCAGTATGTTTTTTGGCACGTAACCCCAATTATTCAAAATGGTTTAGTAACCGGTGCAATAGCAGCCCTCTACTCTGGTAAACGAATTGTCCAGCACATGGTTCCCAGTGAACTAAATGGTCTTTACCGCTTTGCTCTATTGGATAGCGGAGGTAAAGAAATGGTCAGCTCCAATCCAAAGCGAACCAGCTCAAGATCATTGGAGCACAGCGTGACTCTGGATAAAACACCCATTCCCCTGACCTTGCATGTCAGCACATATCCGCCACCAACGAACCTAACCTATCGAACATTACTTTGGCTGGTGGTTGGCTTGAGCAGTTTCGTTTTATGGAGCTTGTGGTCTGTTTGGAAGCAAACTTCTCAACGCTATTCCATTCAAAAAGATTTGCAAACTGAAACTAATTTTAGACGTGCCATGGAAGAATCAATCACGATTGGCATGAGAGCGCATGACATGCAAGGAAAGATCACTTATGTGAATCCAGCCTTTTGCGAAATGGCAGGTTGGACACGACATGAGCTGATTGGTATGTCACCGCCATTTCCTTTCTGGCCTTCCGAGCTAGTACCAGAGCTGACGCAAAAGATGGCTATTGCATTAAAGGGTAATTCACCAAAAGCTGGCTTTGAAGCGGTCCTACAAAAGAAGAATGGCGTCAAAATTAATTCCAGAACTTTTGTATCCCCTTTGATCGATGAAAAAGGGGGGCAATCTGGTTGGATCAGTTCTATTGTTGACATATCAGAACCAATCAAAGCCCGACAAGAACTAGCCTTGGCCCAAGAGCGCTTCACCACAGTGCTGGAAAGTCTTGATGCAGCAGTGTCAGTGATCTCTTTACAAAGTGGTCAACTCTTATTTGCCAACAGGTATTACAGAGAAACATTTGGAAATACCACCCAAGCTCACCTGGATTTGGCAGGCCATGAAATAGACCCTGAAGACATGGGAGCACTTGATATTGACAGCGTGGATGGCTTTGCTGGGCTTCCGGCCTCTGCTTTGACACCAACACAATCTGATTTCAGAGAAATTCAAATCAACCAAACCAAGCTTTGGTATGAAGTGAGGCGTCGATACATCTCATGGGTTGATGGTCATCTGGCTCAACTGATCATTGCAACAGACATCACATCAAGAAAAAAAGCTGAAGATCAAGCACGCGAACAAGAAGAGAAGCTCCAATTTTCAAGTCGTTTAACAACCATGGGTGAAATGGCCTCTTCTTTAGCGCACGAATTGAATCAACCGCTTGCTGCGATTTCAAACTATTGCACAGGTATAGCCAATCGACTCAAGTCCTCCCAAAATATAGACATCGAAAAAGATATTCTGCCCGCCATTGAAAAAGCCACCAACCAAGCTCACCGTGCCGGAACAATCATTCAACGCATCAGGGGCTTTGTGAAGAGAAGTCAACCCCAAAGCGTGATGGTCAATGTGGCCACAATTGTTGAGGACTCAGTTGGCCTTGCTGAAATTGAGGCGCAACGGTACGGCGTACAAATCAGTATTTCTTTTGCAGATAACTTACCCGAAGTCT
>CAMBJN010000160.1 GCA_945867755.1 Polynucleobacter meluiroseus | reverse complement strand
TCTTTCTTTGCTTTGTGGATTTATTCTTTGGTTTTTATTTTCTCAGCGCTTTGGTTTGCCCACTATTTATTAAATGCATTGAGTGAACATCGAATGACTAACGGAGTTGTATTAAATGAGGCATAAAAAGTTCAGGCTCATTGTCATTGGCGATGAAATACTCTCTGGCAAGAGACAAGACAAGCACATGTCAAAAATGATTGAGCTCCTCAACGAAAGAGGTCTATCGCTTCATCAAGTTGAATATGTAGGTGATGACCGCGAGGCCATCACAGCAGTGTTAAAAAAGAGTTTTGCAACAGATGACGTGGTGTTTAGTACCGGCGGTATTGGTTCTACTCCAGACGATCACACCAGGCAGTGCGCAGCGGCTGCTTTGAATGTACCCTTGGCTTTACATCCCGAAGCCAAAGAGTTGATCACGCAACGGATTAATACAACGGCTGAGGGTGATGCCGAGAAGGCAAAGCTATCTAATCCAGACAATGTTTTGCGGTTGAAGATGGGGGAGTTTCCCGTCGGCAGTGAAATCATCCCCAATTCATACAACCTAATTCCGGGATTTAGGATCAAAGAGCACCATTTCTTCCCAGGCTTTCCAGTCATGGCTGCGCCGATGATGGTCTGGGTATTGGATGAGCTCTATGCAGACCTGTTCCATTTAACTGATTTTGTGGAGAAAAGTTTCATCATTCCCTTAGGCATGGAGGCCAGCTTGACGATTTTGATGGAACAGATTGAGGCCACACAGTCGGGAGTGAAGGTCTTTAGCCTTCCTTCGGTCGGAGATCCGCGCAAAGGCGGTGTATTTGCTAAGCGCCATATTGAGCTTGGACTTAAGGGTTCTTTGTCTGATGTTGAGAAAGCCTTTCCCTTTCTCAGGGAAGGTGTTTTAAAATTAGGTTTCGAAGTTCATGATTTGCCCCAAGCTGGTGATTAATTGGGTTTTTGCTTGAACTTAGTGCGTTAATGCACCAAATTAGTGCGTTAAACTGATTTTGACATAGTTTATTGACCTAAAATGCTAACAAGTAAATGAGGTGTGTCTTTTGGCATGCTTTGTGCATAGTTTTGTAATAAGCGGGTTGCATCTTCCAATAAGGCTGATGTGACTGATTTGAGATCGTACCAACAGGAGATTTGCATGACAACGAAGACCGTCGCTGATGTAATGAAGCTTGCGAAAGAGAAAGAAGTTACTTTTGTTGACTTCCGTTTTACAGATACCAAAGGTAAAGAGCAGCACGTTTCAGTGCCAGTGTCTCACTTTGATGAAGATAAATTTGAGAGTGGTCATGCATTTGACGGCTCTTCAATTGCTGGTTGGAAAGGCATTGAAGCATCAGACATGTTGTTGATGCCAGATCCAGTAACAGCTTATATCGACCCATTCTATGAAGAGCCAACATTGGTTCTTTCATGTGACGTGATCGAGCCATCAGATGGCAAGGGCTATGACCGTGACCCACGTTCTATCGCTAAGCGCGCAGAAGCTTACTTAAAGAGCACCGGTATTGGTGATACAGCTTTCTTTGGCCCAGAGCCAGAGTTCTTTGTATTTGATAGCGTTACTTGGGGTAACGACATGCAAGGCTGTTTCTTCAAAGTTGAATCAGAAGAAGCTCCATGGTCATCAGCAATAACATTTGAGCACGGTAACACAGGCCATCGTCCAGGTAAAAAGGGCGGCTACTTCCCAGTTGCTCCTGTTGATACATTCCAGGACATGCGCTCTGAAATGTGTTTGATTTTGGAGTCTGTAGGTATTCCTGTTGAAGTTCATCACCATGAAGTTGCTGGTCAAGGTCAAAACGAACTAGGCACAAGATTTAGCACATTGGTGCAACGTGCTGACTGGACAATTCTACAAAAGTACGTGATTCAAAACGTTGCTCATGCTTATGGCAAAACAGCGACATTCATGCCTAAGCCAATCGTTGGTGACAACGGTTCAGGTATGCACGTTCACCAATCTATCTGGAAAGATGGTCAAAACTTGTTCGCAGGTAATGGCTATGCAGGTTTGTCAGATCTTGCCCTGTACTACATCGGCGGCATCATCAAGCACGCACGCGCATTGAACGCGATCACCAACCCAGGCACGAACTCATACAAGCGTTTGGTTCCAGGTTTTGAAGCTCCAGTTAAGTTGGCTTACTCAGCACGTAACCGTTCTGCTTCAATCCGTATTCCACACGTGGCTAATCCAAAAGGTCGCCGCATTGAAACTCGTTTCCCGGACCCATTGGCTAACCCATACTTGTGCTTCTCAGCATTGATGATGGCTGGTTTAGATGGTATCCAGAACAAGATTCATCCAGGTGAAGCTGCTGACAAGAACTTGTACGACTTGCCACCAGAAGAAGATGCAAAGATCCCAACAGTATGTAACAGCTTGGATCAGGCATTGGATGCATTGAATGCAGACCGTGAGTTCTTGACTCGCGGTGGTGTATTCACAAACTCAATGTTAGATGCGTACATCGAATTGAAGATGGAAGAAGTTACTCGCTTCCGTATGGCTGCTCACCCAGTCGAATTCGATATGTACTACTCACTCTAATCGAGAGACTAGAGAAGGTAGAGCGCAGATATGTTGCGCAAACCAAGCAAAGAAGGGGCAGCAGTAGCTGCCCTTTTTTCTCCGCACAGCGTATGGGATGAGTTTCCCAACGCGATTCTGATTGTTGATCACAACCATCAGATGATTGTTTATGCAAACCCTGTTGCAGAAGTGAGCCTGGATCTTTCTAGTAAATTGCTAGAAGGGATGAGCTTGCATGATTTGTTTGGACAGAACCCAGAACTTTTCCAAATGCTTGAGGCCATTAAGACTCAAGAGGTTCAATCTCAACGTCAAGATTTGATTTTGAATTCAGGGCCAGCGCGTGCCGATCATGATCCCATCAATGCCCATGTCGTGGTTGGATCTCTCGCTCATCCTGATTTACTCTTAATCGAATGGCTTCCCTTGGAGCAGCAATTACGCAGCGAGAGAGATGATCGATTGGTGCAGCAGGTGGAAGCCAATAAAACCTTG
>CAMBJN010000159.1 GCA_945867755.1 Polynucleobacter meluiroseus | reverse complement strand
GGGCCTGCACGAGTTACCCGGGTTTTCATTTGTTTTGGCGTTAAATTCTGCGCTTCATCAATGATCAAAAACTTACTCACAAATGTGCGACCACGCATGAAGTTCATACTCTTCACTTTGATTCTTGAACGAATCAACTCTTGTGTGGCAGCGCGACCCCATTCACCAGCGCCATCTTCATTGCGATGAAGCACTTCTAAGTTGTCATCAAAAGCACCCATCCATGGCTGCATTTTTTCTTCTTCAGTGCCTGGTAAGAATCCGATGTCTTCACCAACTGGAACTGTTGCGCGGGTGATGATGATTTCGTTATAGCGCTTACTGTCCAACACTTGCTCAAGGGCTGACGCTAGTGCTAACAAGGTTTTTCCTGTACCAGCTTGACCCAGCAAAGTCACGAAATCAATATCAGGATTCATGAGCAAGTTCATCGCAAAATTCTGTTCGCGATTGCGGGCCGTGATACTCCAAACATTGTTCTTTTGATGAGAAAAATCTCTCAAAGTTTGAAGCAATGCAGTTCTTCCTTGCACTTCTCTAACTTGGGCATAAAACGGCGTACCACCATCTGAGTTCTCTTGATAGACAAATTGATTGACCATCATATGAGGAACAGTTGGGCCGGTAACTCGATAAAACATCGTGCCTGATTTTGCGTCGCTCCAGCTTTCCATGTCTTTGCCATGTTTAGGCCAAAAATCTACTGGTAGTTGCAATATTCCGGAGTACATCAAATCACGATCTTCAAGCACTTGGTCGTTGAAGTAATCTTCTGCAGGCAAGCCCAAAGCACGGGCCTTGATGCGCATATTGATATCTTTGGATACCAATACCACTTGTCGATCCTTGCGGCTTTGTTGTAGCTCTCGAACAACGCCTAGGATCATGTTGTCCGCTTTGCCAGTTGGCAGCCCATCTGGCAAGGTGATGCTATTGATTTCGATTTGGAAGTAAAGACTGCCTGTGGCATCTTTATTGCCTAATTTACTAAGAGGGATACCATCCCCTAAAACACCGCTGGTATTTGCCACCAATTGGTCCAAAGAGCGGCTCACTGTACGGGCATTGCGCGCAACTTCGCTCATACCTTTCTTGTGGTTATCCAACTCTTCAAGCGTCATCATCGGCAGGTAAACGTCATGCTCTTCGAAGCGGAACAAGGCTGAAGGATCATGCATCAGAACGTTCGTATCAAGAACAAAAAGACGAATGATGCCGTCATCAGGGATTTTTCTGACACGTGTGGAGCTCTTGGCTATTGGCGCTGAAGATTTCTTGGTGGACTTGCTTGGCGCACGCATTTTTTCAATGGCGATATCCGCTAATGAATGAGAGTCATCGGCGTCTAAATCTAGGCTGATAGAGCTCTCGACTAATTCTGTTACTTCATCTACTTCTTCAATTTCAATTCTTTTTGGACGTTTCTTTAACTCTGCTGTTGGTTGACGACTGATGTTTAATTTATCTGCTGCTTGTGTTGGGATTGGTGGCAGAGGCATTCCGAAGGTCTCCTAAAAAAGAAAAAACCGCCTACCTGGTGGTTTGACGGTTGATAAGGTAAAGGTATTTTTGTGCATCTAAGTGATAACTTATCTTAGTTTGTGTGACATTGCAATCATAAATCAATAGCAGCCTTTAAAACATCTTGAACGTGCCCAGGAATCTTAAGCCCTCGCCATTCGTGACGCAAAATTCCCTCTTCATCAATCAGGAATGTGCTGCGTTCAACGCCGCGAACTTGCTTGCCATACATATTCTTCATTTTCATCACACCGAACATTTGACAAAGAGTTTCTTCTGTATCGGCCAATAGCTCAAAAGGAAGCTCAATTTTTCTCTTGAAGTTCTCGTGTGACTTCAGGTTGTCCCTTGAGATGCCCACAATCAAAGTATTGGCTTTTGTGAAATCATCAATCGCGTCTCTGAACTCCATGGATTCAACGGTACAGCCAGGGGTTGAGTCTTTTGGATAAAAATACATGACCACTTTGCGTCCTTGGCATGCTGTAGGCGTGAAAACCAGGCCACTGGTTGCTGGAACCTCAAAGTAGGGGATTGGTTTGCCAAGTACTACGCTCATTAAGTCTCCAGTTTTATTATTTATGCTGCTTTTAGGCATATTTATATCAGACTTATTTTAAAAGTCGACTTTTTTGCTCACTTTTCAATCAATAAGGCAGCCACAACTTTTCGACCCTCAGCCATGAGGACGTTATAAGTGCGACAGGCAGCCTGTAAATCCATGGTCTCAAGGCCAATATTGCGAGCAATCAAGGGGGCAATCAGGGCTGGATTCGGGAATCGAATCCGCTGACCACTGCCAAAAATAACCACCGCCGGTTCTAGGCTGACAATTTTTTCAAAATCCTCGATTTTGATCTCTTCAAAACGAGCGCAAGACCATTCAATGACTGGGCCTTCTGGCGATAACAGCAAAGAATTGGTGTAGCGCTGAGCGTTGATTTCGATGTAATCGGGGCCGTAGGCTGAAACTGTGTTCAGGGAGGGCTGCTTATCCGGTTGTAGTTTCACGTTAAATCGCCTCAGGCTCTGTCATAATTACAAAATTATAGATAAATTAAGACTTTATAGTATCCCTATACGTCTCTAAGTGATTATTGTGAAAGAAATTAAAAAATCCTCCAAATTAAATAACGTTTGTTACGACATACGTGGACCCGTTCTTGAGCTCGCTCAGCAGATGGAGGAAGAGGGCCAGAAAATTATCAAATTGAACATTGGTAATGTGGGAGTTTTTGGTTTTGATCCTCCTGAAGAGATTCAGTTGGACATGATTCGCAATTTACCTAGTTCAGCGGCTTATTCAGATTCCAAAGGAATTTTTTCAGCACGCAAAGCCATCATGCATTACTGCCAAGAAAAAGGCATTCAAGGTGTGACCCTGGATGATATTTATACGGGCAACGGCGTTTCAGAATTAATCGTCTTGGCCATGAACGCATTACTAAATGCTGGCGATGAAGTGTTGGTGCCAGCGCCTGACTATCCGTTATGGACAGCTGCGGTCAGTCTTTCAAGTGGT
>CAMBJN010000158.1 GCA_945867755.1 Polynucleobacter meluiroseus | reverse complement strand
CTCGAGAAATTCTGCAGTGATGTTGGTGATTTGACTGGTCTTGGCAGCATTGAAGGTTTGCTCAATCAAATTAAGAAAACGTCTGGCATCACCATCGGCCATATGAAGAAGAACAGATTTTGCTTCTTCATTAAATTCTAGAGAACTTGATAATGCTGCCAAAGCCCGATTCAATAACTGTAAAAGTTCATCATGGGTCAATGACTTCAGAACATACACCTGAGCTCTTGAGAGCAATGCTGAATTAACCTCAAAAGATGGGTTCTCGGTGGTGGCTCCAATAAAAGTCACCAAACCTGATTCAACAAAGGGAAGTAGGGCATCTTGTTGAGACTTATTGAATCGATGAATTTCATCCACAAACAGAATGGTTTTTTTGCCAAACTGTTGTAGATTGTTTTCTGCTTGCTCAATGGCTTGTCTTATTTCTTTCACCCCAGCCAAAACTGCTGAAATTGCAATGAATTCGCAGTCAAAGGTGTTGGCAGTTAAGCGTGCAATGGTGGTTTTACCCACACCAGGAGGCCCCCATAAAACCATTGAATGTGGCTTGCCCGACCGGAATGCCAAGTCAAGCGGTTTACCTGAACCGAAAAGATGGGTTTGCCCAACCAGGCCCTCTTTTTGTTGAGGACGTAGCATTTCCGCTAGAGGGGTAAAATTATGGTTATTTGGTAATAAAGACATGGTTTAATACGCAAATTGTCGCATGTTGTCTGAATGCCAAATCTTTTTTTACAACTAATTCATCATTATTAAAAAGTGACTCATGAACCAAGATACACAAGAACAAACTAAAGATAGATTACGCCCACTGCCGCGCTGGATTTTTATGAGTCGCTGGTTGCAAGCACCCCTTTACATGGGTTTGATTGTTGCTCAAGTTGTCTATGTGATTCAGTTCTGGCGTGAGTTAGTTCACCTCATTGGCATGATGGTGACTAAGGGCGGTACGACTGAAGTAGAAATCATGTTGATCGTCTTAGGTTTGATTGACGTGGTGATGATTTCAAATCTATTGGTGATGGTCATTGTGGGCGGTTGGGAGACCTTCGTTTCTCGTTTAGAACTCAAGAATCACCCCGATCAACCTGAATGGTTGTCTCATGTGAATGCAGGTGTTTTGAAGGTCAAGTTGGCAACAGCCATCATCGGCATTTCTTCAATTCACTTATTGAAGACTTTCATCAATGCAGAACATTTAGATGATAAAACCTTGCTGTGGCAAACCGTGATTCACCTGACATTTGTGGCTTCTGCTTTAGCGATTGCCTACACAGAAACACTTTTGGCTAAAGCCAAAAAGATTTAAACCAAATCAAAATTGTCTGATAGCAATGCCTGCCAAAACAAGGCAGGTAGTTGCGACTACTGTCAGCACTGTTCGCATCTTTAAGAATTCTGCCAAATACGTTTCGTCATGAATCAAATGCCGAAACTGTTTGCGATCAACTAGTAATGCAAGCACCAGGGTTGCTGCAATTAAAAAGTAGCCGGACGAAAAAGGTAAGTGAAGAGCTACCCATGCTAGCAAGGATGGAATCACTCCCCAAATCCAAGCACCCTTAGATCTCCAAAATCCATGACCTTCTTGATTTGAGAGAGGGTTCAATAAAGGACCCCAATGCAAAGCCCCCACAAACGAGGCAATCGTTGCTGCATAAAGGAGTAATGAATTAGCAGACCAAAAATCCAGTGGCGATTCTGCAAATTGAACCAGACCAGACAGCACGATGAAAGGAATCAGTCCTGCGTACCCAAGAAGTTTAGCTATTGGCGTCAACATGATCAGTTGTAGCTGTATACGCCTTTACCTGATTTTCTACCAAGATAACCAGCGGCAACCATTTCACGGAGTAATGGGCATGGACGGTATTTAGAATCACTGAAGTTCTTGAAATAAACCTCCATGATGGCCAAGCATGTATCTAAGCCAATCATGTCAGCCAATGCCAATGGTCCAATAGGATGGTTGCAACCAAGCTTCATGCCCGCGTCAATATCTTCTGGGGTGGCTAAGCCTTCAGCCAAAACAAAGAAGGCTTCATTGATCATGGGTACCAAGATACGATTCACAACAAAACCAGGAGCATTTTTAACCGTGATAGGTTCTTTACCCAACGCTTTTGACATCTCTTGAACCAAACCGTGGGTGTGATCATCCGTTTGTAGTCCACGAATGATTTCAACCAAAGTCATCAGCGGCACAGGGTTGAAAAAATGCATGCCAATAAAGCGCTGAGGATTGCTGACTTCCGCAGCCATTTGCGTGATTGAAATCGATGAGGTGTTTGAGGCAATGATGGTGTCTTTGCTAACAATGCCATCCAATTGCTTCAAAATCTTGATCTTGAGATCGTAATTTTCAGTTGCAGCCTCAATCACCATTTGTGAACCTGTGAAATCTTGGTAATTGGTGCTGGTTTTGATGCGTGCCAAGGCAGATGCTTTTTCAGCCTCAGTCATCTTTTCTTTTTTGATCAAGCGATCGAGGCTGCTGGCGATACTTGATAGGCCTTTTGCAACAGCTGCATCATTGATATCGACCATGACCACGTTCAAGCCAGAAACCGCGCAGGCTTGAGCAATGCCATTGCCCATCGTGCCAGCGCCAATAATGCCCACAGACTGAATACCCATTGCTTGACCTTGTAATTAAGTGCTAAAGGCCTAAGTTTAAGCTTCCTATGAAAAATAATGAAATTTTTCAATAATCCTCAGGCTTTATGGATAATGTCGGTATGTCTACACAAGGTTTCATCCTCAAAATTTCCTGCCCAGACCGACCTGGCATCGTTCACGCCGTTAGTCAGTTTTTATTCAATCAGACGGCCAACATTTTGGATTCCGCTCAATTCAGCGACACCTTCACAAGCCGTTTTTTCATGCGTGTGCATTTTGCCAAGACTTCGCAAGAGCTGAATCTACAAAAGCTACAAGAGTTGTTTAAGGAGATTGGTGAGAGCTTTCAGATGGACTGGGAGCTCTTTGATGCCGCCAGTAAACCTAAAGTATTGATCATGGTTTCTAAATTGGGCCACTGCTT
>CAMBJN010000157.1 GCA_945867755.1 Polynucleobacter meluiroseus | reverse complement strand
CCCAGTAGACCTTTGTCATGAGGGATTTTTATACCCCCTAAAATCAAATCACGACCAGCCACCAAAGCGTGAATATCGTAGCCTTGACCGATTCGAAATGCGCTGCTTGTCATTGCTTTTCTTTCTTTTCAGAGTGATGAGTCAAAATTTGATCCATCAATGCCCAGTCTTGCGGGTAGGTGACTTTGATATTACGCCATTCTCCTGGCACCAAGAGTGGTTCACAACCAACACGCTCCATGGCACTGGCTTCATCCGTGACTTCAAATTTGTTTTTGATTGCAGCATCCAATGCTTCAGTCAAAGCCATCAAGCGGAACATTTGTGGTGTTTGGGCTAACCACAAACCATCTCTTGGCAATGTTTTGCCAATGCATTGAGGGTTTTGTGGAGAATTGAGTTTCAAGGTGTCCGCCATCGGCATGGCCAAAATGCCACCACTGATAGAAACGTGTTCAGTGACTGCTTGAATCAAGCGTCTGGCAGCTTCAACGGTTAAACCTGGTCTGGCTGCATCGTGCACCAAGATCCAGGCATCTTGATCAATGCCCGACTTTGCCATGGCTTTGAGGGTGTTAAGAACCGTATCAGCTCTGGCGGCACCACCGGTGACACTCAGGTGAAAGCGCGGGTCTTGTGGCCAAGATGCATTGGGCAGGTCTTGGGGTAGTTCTTTACTTTCTTCTGAAACACCGACCCAAACAGAGACAATCTCAGGCATTGATAAGAAGGTATTGATGGCATGAAGGGCCATCGGCTGACCTGCCAGGGGTTCAAATTGTTTGGCTTGCTTCAAACCCATGCGACTGCCAGTGCCAGCACAAGGAATCAGAACATGCATCTTTTGCATCGAATTTGAAGTGATTTGCGCTAAGTTCATCCCTCAATTCTATAATGGCTAGCTTATGCAGAAGTTATCGGCTGAAATATTGGCCAAATCTAGTGCGGTGACATGGTCACCCCCCCTACCCGGACCACGGGATGGGCAGCGCTTTACCTTAAGCGCTCTTCATGGTTCTTCTGATGCTGCGGTGATTGCCCAACAGGCCTTAAATCATCGTTTGGCGTTTTCTGTGATGGTGATCATTTGTGCCAATGCCTTGGATGCTGCGCGCTTGCATGAAGAAATCCCCGTCTTTGCTCCCGAGCTAAAAGTCAGGCTGTTACCGGATTGGGAAATCTTGCCCTACGATGCTTTTTCACCGCATCAAGATTTGGTCTCTGAGCGTTTAGCAACGCTTCATGAATTATTGATCGGTCATTGCGACATCGTTTTAATGCCAGTGACCACCGCCCTACAAAAATTAGGTCCTCCAAGTTTCTTGGCGGCACACACTTTCTTTTTTAAGAAGGGTGATAAGTTAGATGAGATGGCCTTGCGTTTGCAACTGCAGCAAGCAGGTTACGATCCAGTAAGTGCTGTGGTTCGCCCTGGTGAATACAGTTTGCGCGGTGGCTTGATTGATTTATTTCCGATGGGGTCAGCTCTTCCATATCGCTTGGATTTATTCGGTGATGAGATTGATCAAATCAGGTCCTTCGATCCAGATACGCAACGCAGCTTGTTTCCTGTCCAAGAAGTACGCTTACTGCCCGGCCATGAATTCCCCATGGATGAAGAATCACGCACAGCATTCCGTGGTCGTTGGCGCGAAGTGTTTGATGGTGATCCAAGCCGCTGCAGTATTTATAAAGATGTGGGTCTTGGCATTCCTAGTGCGGGTATTGAATCTTATTTACCGCTGTTCTTTGAGAGTGCCGCCACCGTGTTTGATTACCTGCCCTTGGGTAAAGGCCCGGTTTGGTTAGGCATCCATGGTGAACTAGAAAATCAAATCAAGGGTTTTTGGCAAGACACCCAACAGCGCTATAACTTTTTGAGCCATGATTCTTCAAGACCAGTTTTAGATCCTAAGCATCTATATCTGCAAAACGATGAGTTATTTGCTTTATTAAAGCCTCATGCGCGCTTGGTTTTACAAAAAGAAAGTGCTGGAGAAAATTCTCAGAAAAGTTCTGATGAAACCATTGAAGTGACCGATCGAAGTTTTTGGTCTTTGCCTGACATTGCTGTGAATCGCAGAGATGCTGATCCAATCTCTAAGATCAAGCACTTGATTAAAAATACCGAGTCACGGATCTTGATCAGCGCTGACAGTGCTGGTCGTCGTGAAACCATTCGTCAGCTTTTTGAAGAGAATCAATTAAAGGTTCACACATCAGACTCTTTGGCTGAATTCATCGCCTCTGATTTAACCTTGTCGATCACTCACAGCGCGATTCATGATGGCTTTGTGGCCAGTCATGCCAAGATCATTGTGATCACTGAGTCCGAGTTGTTTGCTGCGAGCGCTAGAACCAGACGCAAAGGTAAAGACAAGGAAGCCAGCAACGTTGATACCTTGGTCAAAGACTTATCCGAGCTCAAAGTCGGCGATCCAGTCGTGCATGCTGAGCACGGCATTGGTCGTTACCAAGGTTTGATTTTGTTAGACGTTGGTAATGGCGAAGAAGAGTTTTTGCATTTGCTGTATGCCCATGCAGCGACCTTGTATGTGCCAGTGGCGCAATTACAACTGATCTCTCGTTATGCAGGCTCTGATCCAGAAACAGCACCCTTGCATCAATTGGGCTCTGGCCAGTGGGAACGCGCCAAGCGCAAAGCTGCCCAACAAATAAGAGACACCGCTGCCGAGCTTTTGAACTTGTATGCCCAACGTGCTTTGCGCAAAGGTCATGCCTTTGAATTTTCTGCACATGACTATGAGGCCTTTGCAGAGAGCTTTGGCTTTGAAGAAACAGCTGACCAAGCTGCTGCCATTGCTGCGGTGATACAAGACATGACCAGTGGTAAACCAATGGATCGTTTGGTGTGTGGTGATGTGGGCTTTGGTAAAACTGAAGTGGCTTTGCGTGCCAGCTTCTTGGCAGTGATGGGTGGCAAGCAAGTCGCCATCATGGCACCGACCACTTTATTGGCCGAGCAACATGCTGAGACCTGGAAAGATCGTTTTGCTGACTGGCCAGTGAAAATTGTGGAGCTGTCTCGCTTTAAA
>CAMBJN010000156.1 GCA_945867755.1 Polynucleobacter meluiroseus | reverse complement strand
GAATATCGAACTGCTCTGGGTATCCTACCCTAAGAAGATAAAGTCCATCGGCCATGAAGGTGGCACCTGCCAATTGGCGATTTTTTGCTGCCAATAAGCTGCTCATCCAAGCGACTGATTCTTTGCCAGCTCCAATCAAAAGCAAACTTCCCACCAAATTACGAACCATGTGATGCAAGAAGGCATTGCCCCTGAAAATAAAATAAACCCAAGGCCCGTTTTCAATCACTGATACTTGGTACAAAGTCTTGATGGGGGTTTTACTTTGACACTCAGAAGAACGAAATGAACTAAAGTCGTGTTCACCCACCAAGATCTGTGCAGCTTCATGCATGGCTTGCACGTCCAAGTCTTTATCTTTGGGCAGGTTTAGAAAGCCCGCTTTACCTTGCACCAGAGGTGATGGCGTTGAGCCAGTGAGCAAGGCGTAGCAGTAGCTTCGCTCAAACGCCATGTAACGGGCATCAAAATGATCGGGCACTGGCTTGACCCACTGCACAGAGATGCTGGGCGGTAAAAAAGCATTGACCCCTTTGACCCAAGCAAGGTCTGGTCGCACCACTTCGGTATCGAAATGAACCACTTGACCCAAGGCGTGCACCCCAGTGTCGGTTCTTCCTGCTGTGATGGTTTTAACGGGTTCATTGGATTCGCCCATGAAGCGACTCAAAGCTATCTCTAGGTGATCTTGAATTGTTTGGCCGTTACTTTGGGTTTGCCAGCCCGAAAAAGCAGACCCGTCATACTGCAAACCCAGCGCAAGTCGCATGCTATTTGGATGACAGTTGATTGACTTCAGCCATCAGTGATTTGGCTTGAATGGTTAGTTCAGGGTCAATCTGATTACTCACTGCCAGCACTTGCTGGATGGATTCTCTTGCCGCAGCAAAATCTTCAATGGTGATATAGGCTTTGATCAAATTCAGTTTGACACGAAGACTTTCAGCATTTGGTAAATCTGAGCCACTCGATTGATTTGCGGCCGCTTTAGTCGAAGATGCCGCAGGATCCAGATTTAAATCAAGCGATGCAAATAATTTAGCTGCTTGCAGAGGAACTGCATTCGGCACCTGAGAGAAGTTACCTGAACTTGGCTTAGAAACTGAATTGGCAGACTGACGAACTTTGTTCGCCTCACCTTTCGAAAGTTTTAACAAAACCAAAATTGCCAAGAGCACAAATATGACAATGGCCAAAGGGCCTGTCTGATTTTTCCAATCAATCCCCTCAGCTTTTGATTGGCCTGAGGCTTGACTTTGAATTAACTTCTTAAGATCCGCAATATTTTTCTCTAACTCAACAATTCTTTGTTTGGCCTCTGATAAAGCTTTTTCTTGAATCAGTAATTCTTCCATGCGACGATTGGCTTCGCCTTCCAAACCTGCCGCAGGACCAACTTTAAGTCGATCACCCACAACAGCTGGCGGCTCTTTATCTTTACTCGCTGGCAATACGGTCAATGGCAAATTACCTTTACCCGAGCGATACGCAGCATCTGCAGATTGAATAATTTCTTTGGCCTCTTCTTTGGGCACGCTTTGAATCATTGCTTCGCTAGGCATCTTTAACTCAGCACCAGCCAACAAGCGATGAATGCTGCCACCTGCGAATGCCTGAGGATTAGCTCTATACAAAGAAATCAATGCTTGATCAAGATTTGCCTCATCAAAATTAGCCACAAGCTTGCTGGCAATCTCGGTCAAATTTTCGCCAGCCTTTACTTCAACGCGCGCCTGAACTGCCACCATCAATGTGTACACACGACGCACCAAACCAACAGACCAACGAAGTTCTACCAAGGCATCCAAGAAAATCTCATTGGCAGCTAACTTCAATACTTCGTCTGAAGTGATCCTGATTGCTACTGGCTCTTCTTTTGAGCCCTTGAGTACCGTGACTTTTAATTGATTTTGAGCCGCAGAAGGAGTGATACCCAAACGTTGATACATCTCAGGGCTGGCCAAAGCCGCTTGAATGTCTTTGATTGATGAAAGTTCAGCAGGATCTATTTGAATTGATATTTGCGCATCGAGTGGCTCGCCAACTTTTGATTGGATACTCAAGTTGCCTAAATTTAAGGCAAGCACTTGCCCAGCAAAAATCGCTGAAACTAATCCAACTGCTATACGTGAGAAAGATACGAACTGCTCAAAATACAAATTAACGCTCCAACAAAATACGTAACATGCGACGCAATGGCTCAGCGGCACCCCACAATAACTGGTCGCCCACTGTGAATGCGCCCAAATAATCAGGGCCCATGGCCAGTTTGTGCAAACGTCCTACGGGCACAGTCAAGGTGCCAGTCACTGCTGCCGGCGTTAATTCTCGCTCGGTGGTTTCGCGATCGTTCGGGACCACTTTGACCCAATCGTTGGCGCCAGCCAAAATGCCTTCGATGTCGCCTAAAGGTATGTCTTTTTTGAGCTTGATGGTCAAGCCTTGGGAATGACAACGCATCGCGCCGATACGCACACACAAACCATCAATTGGAATACTGCCTGCCGTTCTGAATGGAGGGTTACCAAGAATCTTGTTGCACTCAGAACCGCCCTTCCACTCTTCTTTGGTTTGACCATACTCTACAGGCACATCAATCCACGGAATCAAGCTACCTGCTAACGCGGTGTTGCGAAAATTCTTTTTCGGGAAATTAGCTGAGCGCATGGTTTCAGCAACTTTGCGATCAATGTCCAAAATAGCTGATGCAGGATCAGCCAATTCTGTTTTAACCGCATCGTGTAAAGCACCCATTTGAGATAACAACTCACGCATATTTTGAGCGCCTGCTCCAGAGGCTGCTTGATAAGTCATGGCGCTCACCCACTCAATGGCACCTTCACGGAATAAACCACCCATGGCCATCAGCATCAAACTCACGGTGCAGTTACCACCGACCCATAGATTGCCGCCTTTGCTGATAGCAGAATCAATCACCGGACGGTTCACTGGATCCAAAACAATCACAGACTCATCGACCATGCGCAATGAACTGGCCGCATCAATCCAATGACCTTTCCAACCAGCCGCACGAATTTTTGGGTAGACCTCTTTGGTGTAATCGCCACCTTG
>CAMBJN010000155.1 GCA_945867755.1 Polynucleobacter meluiroseus | reverse complement strand
GATCAATATCAAAGAAGAAGATAAGCCAGTAGACGTGGAAGATCCTTCGATTCGATATAACCCGATCATGACCGATGCTGATATGGCGATGGTGAAGGATCCTATTTACCGCGAAATTTCAGAGCGCTTCTACAAAGATCCTGAGTATTTCTCAGAAGTGTTTGCCAGAGCTTGGTTCAAATTGACTCACCGTGATTTAGGCCCTAAAGCTCGTTACTTGGGTGCAGATGTGCCAAGTGAAGATCTTATTTGGCAAGACCCAGTGCCTAAAGCAAGTCATTCATTGACTGAAGCTGAAGTGGCTGAGTTGAAGGCAAGTATTTTAAAGAGCGGCCTTAGCGTCTCTGAATTAGTGGCAACAGCTTGGGACAGTGCCAGAACATTCCGAGGATCAGACATGCGCGGTGGAGCCAATGGCGCACGCATACGTCTTGCACCTCAAAAAGATTGGGAAGGTAATGAGCCAGCCAGACTTCAAAAAGTACTTGCTACTTTAGAGCAGATTCAAAAAGGTTTTGCTAAACCAGTCAGCATGGCTGATTTGATTGTTCTTGGTGGTACAGCCGCTGTTGAGCAAGCAGCTCATGCTGCAGGTGTACAGGTCAAGGTGCCTTTTGCTCCGGGTCGTGGTGATGCCACTCAAGAAATGACTGATACAGAGTCTTTTGCAGTTCTTGAGCCAATTCATGATGGCTTCCGCAATTGGGTGAAGAAGGACTATGTGGTGTCTGCTGAAGAGTTGATGTTAGACCGCACACAGTTGATGGGTTTAACTGCTCACGAAATGACCGCATTGGTAGGTGGCATGAGAGTTCTTGGAACGAATCATGGCAATACCAAGCACGGTGTGTTCACAGACCGCGTGGGTGTTTTAAGCAATGACTTCTTTGTTACTTTGACAGACATGAATTACACATGGAAACCAATCAGCAAACACTTGTATGAAATCCGTGATCGTAAGAAAGGTCAAGCCAAATGGACAGCAAGCCGCGTAGATTTGGTCTTTGGTTCTAATTCGATTCTTCGCTCTTATGCTGAAGTTTATGCACAAGATGATTCGAAAGAGAAGTTTGTCAAAGACTTTGTGAAGGCTTGGACAAAAGTCATGAACGCTGATCGTTTTGATTTGTCTTAATCGATAAGTTCAGCAGTGATGATGTAAGGATGTAAGAAAGAAAAAATGGCGCTGATGATCAATCAGCGCCATTTTCTTAGTATTTTTGAGCTTTTATTACTTCAATTTGATCTTTGTTAAGGTCATTTATCTACTTTCACAAATAATAGAGAAACCTAAGTGAAATTGATTTTTAAACGCAATTTATACTATATAAATATATATACTATTTTCTAAATAATAAGTAAACCGATGAAAAAATCTCAAGCGAATCTCATCCCATCTATCAGCAGAAGAAATTTATTACTGGGAGCAGCTGGCTTGGCCTTGGGTTCACCGAGTACAACGCAGGCGAACAAAATTAAATCCAAAGCACGTATCGTGATTATTGGCAGTGGCTTAGGTGGTATTGCGATTGCCAATCGATTGAGTAATGCACTCGATGGCATCAGCATCACCATCATTGATAAAAAAGAGGAACACAACTACCAACCCGGATATACCTTGGTAGCGACTGGTATTTGGCCAGTCTCAAAAATAAGAGATAAAAACGCAGAATTTTTACCAAAAGGTATTCACTGGATCAAAGAAATGGTGGCTGACTTTGACCCAGCCAATAATACCGTGATCACTCAATCTGGCGAAAAGGTTCGCTATGATTTTTTGGTGGTGGCAACAGGCACTCATCAAGATTGGTCAATGATTGAAGGCATGGATATTGCTGCGATTGGCAACCATGGTTTAACCAGTGTTTACCCAAGCCCAGAAGCCGCAGAAGCCACCTGGAAAACAATGGATCAGTTCAGACAAAAAGGTGGGCAAGCCATTCTCACCTTGCCAGCAACACCTTTAAAGTGCGCTGGAGCCCCTTTAAAAATGACTTTCATGTTGCATGACCGATTAACACAAACGGGCGTAATTAAAGATTCTACAATTAAATTTTATTCTGCATTGGGTAATGTGTTCAGCGTTAAGTCAGTGAATGACAATGTTTTGCAACGTTGGGACAAGATGGGGATTGAAGTTGAATTGACCCAAAAAATGACTGCGATTGATTTAGAAAAAAGAGAAGCTACTTTTAGCTCCCCAGAAGGTGACAAAGTCAAAGCGAGCTATGACTTTATTCATGTTGTACCACCAATGAGAGCTCCTGATTGCGTCAAGAACTCTCCATTGGCTTGGCAAGAGGGATCATTTGCATTGGGTGGATGGTTAGAAGTTGATCCAAAGACTTTGCAACATAGACGCTTTAGCAATGTGTTTGGCATTGGCGATATCAATGGTACACCTCGCGGAAAAACAGCTGCCACGATCAAAAAAAGTGCGCCCTTGGTCACTCAGCACATCATTGATGCAATAAATAACAATTCACCAGCTCAAGAATTTGACGGTTACACCTCTTGCCCCCTATTACTCAAAGAGGGTTCTGCAATGTTGATTGAATTTGATTATGAAGGTCGCTTAACACCTTCACTACCCATGATCGAACCCCTGCAGGCAAGTTATTTCGCTTGGTTAATGAAATACAGAATGCTCAAGCCAGCCTATATGGCTGTTTTAAAAGGTCGGGTTTAAAAATTTTGGAGAATGACGATGTATGAAATTTGGTTGATGCTCAATATTGTTTTTGAAATTGCACTGACAATTAAGCTTGAGTTGGCAATCGCACTACTGGTATTAATTGCACTGACATTGTTGTCAGCAAAAAAATGGCAAAAAATAATGATTAAGCCAAGTATCTATTTGGGATTACTGGTGGGAGTGATATCTTTTTTCACGATTCCATCACTCACAAATTCTTCTATCTCGGAAATGGGTTACTGGGTTGATTGGGCAAACTTAATATCAATAGCTCTTGGTTCAGGTGTGGCTTCAATGTTTTACATCTACCCAGTTTTAGTATTACTCAATAAAGGTGCAAAATAAACACAAAGAGATCAAAGATCGTAGGTTTATTTTGTCTTACTCG
>CAMBJN010000154.1 GCA_945867755.1 Polynucleobacter meluiroseus | reverse complement strand
CGAAGTCTTTTTAAACGACTCTCCGCTAAAGATCTTGAACCATTTGGTCCTGACTCTGGCGTTACATATGCAAGAATCTCGCCTTTCTTCACTGTTTGACCTGGTAAAGGAAATCCCTTAGGTCCGGGAGTTACTCGCCCAGCAACTATGGCTTGCACCTTGCCGCCATAATTGGGATCCATGATCACCTTACCTGCCAAGTCATAAGTTTTAGAAAAGCTTCCTGATTCTATTTGCTCAGTTTCAATAAAAAGCTGACGCTGGGCCTGTTTTGGCAAAAATACATCACCATTTACTTGCCTCTTAGGACCATCGAAATGCTCAACAGCTGCTGGTGAATCACCATGGTCATGTCCCGGACCAGCATAGGATGGAAAAGAAATTGAAATTAAAAACGATAAAAATCCGATGCGCGCGACTTGTGCTCCCTTTTTCATTTCCGCTCCTTGATGAAGGTAATTAGCTTTTTATAAGCAGTGATCAATCTTTGCTTTTCTCTAAAGCCGATAAAAAGCATTGCGATAAGAGTTATTGAGGCTATTAGCCAAAGAGACCAATACCACCATCTAAAACTCTTTAAAACATCTTGATCTGTCGGGTCATATGTGCCAACCAAAATGTCATCAACATCCTTGTCTTTTACAGATAAAGTTATAGATAGAGATTTTTTTCCTACTGGACTGGAAAGATTTCCTTGATATGTGTCATTCTCAGCTTTAACTAATTTAATGGTTTGATCATCGACATTAAGTATTAATTCGGCTTCCGAAACTTTTCTGTTTGTCAGATAATCGTCAATAAAAATGACAATATTCTTTCCATCAATGGTGCCGACAACCTCATATAACTCAGATTCCATATAAAATTTTGGTTTCATAATGGTTGAGTGAACTGCAGTTTTTTCTTCCCCATGATCATGCCCTGGACCCGCATAAGCTAGTGATCCAACAGTAAAAAAGAGCAGTGATGAACAGAGTCGTATTAAGTTTTTAGTAATGATATTCATGATCAAGCCTTTACTCTGGTAGCAGGCCAAGCGCCTGCCTTAAATTTGAAACAGAAATGGCGTAATTGATTTTGGCAATCACCGCCTGTTTGTTAGCATCAACAGCTTCTAATTCAATGCGCAATCTAGTTGGCAAATCAGTCTCCCCATATCGAAATGATTTATCAAAAAATTGACGTGTTTCATTTGCAAGAGTCGATCTTTTATTGGCTGCATCAAGCTTTATCTGTGCTGATTTAACCAAGGTTAAGTTTGACTCCACATTACTTAATGCAGACTCCCTCTCGTATGCAAGCTTAATTTCTGAGTCAACCATTTCAGCAGTTGCAGATGCCAATCGATCTGCATTTACAGCAGAAGATCCAAACGGAATTTTTATTCCGACAGTGATTGATTGTTGATATGGAGCGCCATAAACCTCTCGACCTTTTGAGCTCAAAATTTGCAACTCTGGAGATGAGCGTGTTTTTGATCGAACCAATTCGACCGCTCTTTTCGCCACATCCAATTGATCAATAAGGGCTATAACAATTGGCAAACTAGCATCTAAACTAGATAAGTTTTCCGGAACCTTGGGGAGTGGCTCCGTATTTTTTGAAACAATGTCCAATTTAATTTTATGAAACTTTTCGGTACCGAGTAGTGTTTTTATCCTTTGTTCAGCATTAATTAAATTAGCTGTTGCTTCCGCTAAATTTGACTCTGCAGTTGCCAATGCCCCATTTGCCTGATGCAAGTCTGCCCTGGCTAAATCCCCAACTTTAAATCTTTTTTCCACATCAATTGCTAAAGTTTTTGTGTTTTCAAATCTACTATGAGCCAGATCATTCTCTAATTTGGTTTTTTGATAACTCCAATACGCATCTCTTACTTCAGCAGCAACTTTTAATTGACTCAAATAATATTGAGACATCAATTTTTTATATTCAGCGTTTGCCAAATTAACTGAGCTTGATCGCTCATTCCACAACCAAAGTGGAAATCCCAGGCCAATGACAGTTTCACTTGTTCCTAAATTATTATTTGCTTTGTCAGTTTTTTGAGAAAACTCAATTGAAGCGGGACTTGCCAAAAGACTACTGGCAACTTTCTGCTTCGCGATTGCTGAATCAATCTTATATTGAAAAGTTTTAGATTCTGGCTGGCGCTCCCAGGCAGAATCATAGAATGCCTTTAGGTCAAAGCGATTTAATCCACCCCCATCTGCATAAGCAAACGCTGAGATTTGTGAAAAAAATAGACCGACTATTAAATACGCGCAACTTCTAAATACGCTTGAGAACTCTCGCAACATAAAAACTCCATTTGATTATTCAAAATAGAGTTAGCGAGGCCTTAAAAGATAAGATATTTACCCTCGCTAACTTAGGCGAGGGTTAACCAATTAGGTTTTTCAGGAGGGTCGAGTGAAATAGCTCTTAAGTAGCTAGAGCGATACTCTGGATAGATAAACTCAGGCACATTAACTACATAATTAGCTGTGAGCGGTATTAAAAATGAATGCGCAAGATGGCAAACACTGCAGTCTGAGTCAGTTGATTTACTTAAGCTTGAAGTTTCCTTACTCTTGCTGTTATGGTCATAGTGCGCAAGATGGGAGGCGGTTACTGGTTCTTGATGACAGTAACTGGTAATTGCTGCAAACGATGTTTGAATTGACAGCGCTAGCACTACTAACGTTATCGCAATATTTCTCATATTTGTATTACAACATATTTCTAGTTATTTTGTTTGGAGCATTCCCACATATCTAAAATGGCTTTAATTTCAGAAATTTATACCTTTAAAAGGCTAGGCGTATTAGCCCTATTAATCTCTGTCAAGAATTGTGTCGCAGATTAGCGCTTCTTTAAAGAGCTTAAATCTTTAAAAATAGCTCAACAAGTGGGCTATTCTGATTCTTAGTTGCCCCGGGCAGAATCGATCAGGGCCGAGGATGCCTAAGTCTGGTTTAGACTACCTATTAAATACTTCTTCCTAAGGCTCAAATGGCTTGGATCATCACAAAATACTTACTAACAGCAGGAATGGTTGTATTCATTTCTGAAGTTGCCAAACGAAGTGATAGGTTGGGTGGCTTTATTGCGGCATTGCCACTGATGACCCTATTAACTCTTATATG
>CAMBJN010000153.1 GCA_945867755.1 Polynucleobacter meluiroseus | reverse complement strand
TTGATTGTTGAGCCCTTGGTTCAATGCGCGTCAGGCATGGTCATGCATGACGTCTCATATCTTCAAGGCATTAGAAAACTTTGTGATCAATATCAAATTCATTTGATTGCCGATGAAATTGCTGTGGGCTGCGGCAGAACGGGTACCTTCTTTGCTGTTGAACAAGCAGGTATATGGCCTGACTTTTTAGCCTTATCAAAAGGTATCAGTGGTGGCTATTTACCGCTATCACTTGTGATGACAACAGATGAGATTTACCAGGCCTTCTACCATCAAGACGCGCGCAAAGGATTTTTGCACTCTCACTCATACACAGGCAATCCTCTGGCTTGTCGAGCAGCCTTGGCTACATTGGATATTTTTGAAAAAGAAAATATTTTAGAAAAAAATAAGATTCTTGCCAAGAAGTTATCGGATGGATTTACTTGGACAAAAGAAGATGACCGGATCATTCACTTTAGGCAGACCGGCATGATTCTGGCTTTTGATATCAAACCAGAACATCTCTGCGAGAACTTCTCAAAAGAATTTTTTATAAACGCTTTAAATCAAGGCGTCTTGGTTCGACCAATTGGCTCAACCATTTACATCATGCCGCCGTACATCATCAATGATGATGAAATCACTCACTTATCAAAGGGCATTCAAGCAAGCTTGAATGTCACGGCTAAAGCATGACGCTCAGATACATCAACCACTTCAATTATTTGCTTGATGATCTAGAGCAACGCTCGCTCAAAAGAACGCTGAAGATTTGTGACAGCGCCAGTGCGCCCATCATGACAATTGATGGTCAAACAATGCTGACATTTTGCAGTAATGATTATCTTGGATTGGCCAATCATCCTGAGCTGGCTAAAGCAATCGCAGAAGGGCTGCAACGTTTTGGTTCAGGCAGTGGTGCATCACACATGATCAGCGGTCATCATCGTCCGCATGACGCATTAGAAAAAGCTTTGGCAAAAACCCAAGCAGCATTTATTCCAGAAGTTCGTGCATTATTTTTTAGCACAGGCTATATGGCCAATCTTGCAGCCATCACTGCCATCAGTAGCAGTCTGGGGTCAAACCAAGTGATGAGCATCTATTCTGAAGAACTCAATCATGCATCGCTGATCGATGGAGTTCGTTTGGCCAGCAAACAAAATCAAGCCAAGGTTCAGGTATTTCCACACCAAGATTTGCAGGCCCTTGAGCAGCTGTTGGCCAATGACCTCAATCACTTTAAATTGATCGTCACTGATGGCGTGTTTAGCATGGATGGTGATCTTGCTAAAGTCACTGAATTACTTAAATTGGCTGATCAGTACGATGCCTTGATTCTGGTAGACGATGCCCACGGCTTTGGCGTGCTTGGTCAACATGGTTTTGGCATCCTTGAACATACAGGCATTCAAAACGCCAGCGAAGCTTCGGCAAGAATCATTTACATTGGCACGCTGGGTAAAGCGGCTGGAATCAGTGGGGCATTCATTGCTGGGCACAAGACCTTAATTGAGTGGATCATGCAAAAAGGTCGTCCCTACATTTACACCACCGCATCCCCACCCGCAATTGCCCATGGTCTTCTTAAAAGCTTAGAGCTCATGTCTGATGATTCTTATCGAGTATCTCTTAACAAGAACATTCAATATTGGAAAAAAACACTGCACTTAAAAAAATGGGCGCTGATGCCATCCGATACGGCCATTCAGCCAATCATGATTGGTAAAACGGAAGATGTTTTGCGAGTTGCTCAGCAGTTGTATCAAAAAAATATCTGGGTACCTGCGATCAGGCCGCCCACGGTGCCTGCTGATACAGCCAGACTGCGCATCACATTCTCAGCAAGTCACAGCGCAGAACAGATTGATCAATTAACCCAGGCACTGATGGAGATTGAGCATGGCTTCTAAACCTAGTAAATCTGGTTTTTTTGTGACCGGCACCGACACAGAAGTTGGTAAGACTCTAATTTCTGGGGCATTGATCACTCAATTAAAAAAACAACACGCAGTGGTTGCTGGCTTCAAACCAGTGGTTGCTGGAATGAACTTGATTGATGGAAAAATGTGTAACGAAGATTTGTTGGCACTATCAAGTGTAATGAACTACAAGACGCAAGAGGATTTTTTAGATATTTGCCCCTACCAACTTTTAACGCCTGCTGCCCCTCACTTGGTCGCAAAAAAAGCCAATATCCGTCTTGATTACGAAGTGATGCTCAATGCTTTTAAGAAATTGCGTGAGAAATCGGATGCAATTGTGGTGGAAGGTGTTGGTGGCTTTAAAGTGCCTTTTCATGATGGCAAAACGAGTGCTGACTTTGCCCAAGATATTGGTCTGCCCATTGTCCTAGTTGTTGGTATGAGATTGGGTTGCATCAATCATGCTTTACTCACTGTTGAAGCAATCCAATCAAGAGGTTTGCGATTGGCCGGTTGGGTGGCTAACACCGTCGGGCCCATGACCTTGCTTCAAGAAAATATTGCCACCTTAGAACACTTGATACCAGGGCCTTTGCTGGGAGTTATTCCCGAACTACCCAAAGAGTTGATTCAAACGCCTTACAGCATCAGCGCCATGGAAAAAGCTGCCAGCTATTTGAAGAATATCTCTTAAGACTCAAGATCTCTTAGCTCTCTGCGCAAAATCTTTCCAACCGTTGATTTTGGTAATTCAGTTTTAAATTCAATGAATTTTGGTCTCTTGTAATTTGTTAATTGTGTTTTGCAATATTCAAGCACTTGACTCTCGGTCAAGCTGAGATCTTTTTTCACAATGAACACTTTCACAGCCTCGCCAGCGGGGCCATCCTTGACACCAACTGCTGCACACTCCAACACCTCGGGCATCATCGTCAAAACCTCTTCAATTTCATTGGGGTAAACATTGAACCCAGACACCACGATCGTGTCTTTCTTGCGATCAATGATTTTGACGTAACCATCCGCGTTCATATAAGCGATATCGCCTGTTTTAAAAAATCCTTGCGCTGTCATTGATTGCTTTGTTTCAGCATCACGATTCCAATAACCAGACATCAACTGAGGGCCTTTGATACAAATCTCTCCTGGTTCACCAATGGCAACTGAGCGCTCATCATTATCTAAAATCAATATGTCAGTTCCCGGCAAAGGTAAACCAATGGTTCCTGTAAAACCTTCAATCAATGGGGTGTTGCAACAAACCACTGGCGATGTTTCAGA
>CAMBJN010000152.1 GCA_945867755.1 Polynucleobacter meluiroseus | reverse complement strand
AAGCCGCACTCAATCACGCTGTGGGCAGTGATGAAGGTGCCACGAGACTTACTCATTTTTTCGCCATCAACCGTTAAAAAGCCATGAGCAAAAACATTGGTTGGTGTGCGGTAGCCAGAGAAGTGCAAGGTGGCTGGCCAGAACAAAGTGTGGAAATACAAAATATCTTTACCAATGAAGTGGTACTGCTCAGTGGTCGTATCTGGTTTGGTCCATTCATTGAAGTCCAGACCTTTTTGTTGGCAAAGATTTAAAAAGCTGGCGTAGTAGCCAATCGGCGCGTCTAGCCAAACATAAAAATACTTGCCTGGTGCATCTGGAATTTCAAAACCAAAGTAAGGGGCGTCTCTGGAGATGTCCCAATCGCCTAATTGGCTCTCACCCGGCTGACCCACCCATTCTTTCATTTTGTTGCGCGCTTCAGCTTGCAGGGGAGTTTTAACTTGAGTCCAATCTCTGAGGAAGTTTTCGCAACGTGGGTCGGATAACTTAAAGAAGTAGTGATCGGACACTTTGCGAATGGGTGTTGCACCACTGACCACCGAGAAGGGGTTCTTCAAATCGGTGGGCGAGTAGGTCGCGCCACACTTTTCGCAAGAATCGCCATATTGATCTTTGGCGCCACACTTAGGACATTCGCCTTTGATGAAACGATCTGGCAAGAACATTTCTTTGACTGGGTCATAAGCTTGCTCAATGGCGCGCTTCTCAATCAAGCCGGCTTCGCGCAGCTTGATATAAATCTCTTCTGATAGCGTCTTGTTTTCGGCGCTGTCTGTTGAATAGTAGTTATCAAAAGAAACTAAGAAATCATCAAAATCTCTTTTATGTTCTTTCCAAACGTTGGCAATCAGCTCTTTGGGTGTGATGCCTTCTTTCTCGGCACGCAACATGATCGGAGTACCATGCGTATCATCAGCGCCTACGTAGTGAACTTCGTGCCCACGCATTCTTTGGAATCGCACCCAAATGTCGGTTTGAATGTATTCGACCAAATGACCAATATGAATTTGACCATTGGCATAGGGGAGGGCTGAAGTGACTAAAATTTGGCGCATAGGCGTAGATTTTAGTCTGCGGATATAGTTGAGAGCTGAAAAAACAAAAAAAGCACTAGGAGATAAGAGTGACGGTAACGGTAGAAAACATACAAAATGCGCTTAAAAGCGTTATAGATCCTAATACTGGCAAAGATTTGATTTCTTCTAAATCTGCTAAAAATATCAAGGTAGATGGCTCTGATGTGAGTTTGGATGTGGTTTTGGCCTATCCAGCCAAGAGCCAGATTGACCTTATACGAAAACTGGTTATTACTGCTTTGCGCGAGGTACCCGGTGTTAAAAACGTCAGCACCAATGTGACCATGAGCATCGTGGCCCACACCGTGCAACGCGGCGTTAAATTAATGCCCAATGTAAAAAATATCATCGCAATATCCAGCGGTAAGGGTGGTGTTGGTAAATCCACTACGGCGGTTAACTTGGCTTTGGCCTTGGCCGCAGAGGGCGCTACGGTTGGTATTTTGGATGCTGATATCTATGGCCCAAGTCAGCCAATGATGTTGGGTATCACGGGTCGTCCTGAATCAATTGCTGAAAACACGATTGAGCCAATGGAAGGCCATGGCTTACAAGCAAGCTCTATTGGCTTTTTGATTGATCCAGACAGTCCAATGGTTTGGCGTGGCCCAATGGTCACCTCTGCGCTTGAGCAGCTGCTTCGTCAAACAAATTGGCGTGATGTGGATTATTTGATTGTTGATATGCCACCTGGTACTGGCGACATTCAATTGACCTTGTCACAAAAGGTGCCAGTCACTGGTGCTGTGATTGTGACAACTCCGCAAGACATTGCTTTGTTGGATGCTCGCAAGGGTCTCAAGATGTTCGAGAAGGTAGGCATTCCGATCATTGGCGTTGTTGAAAATATGAGCATTTATGTTTGTCCTAATTGCAATCATCAAGAGCATATTTTTGGTCAGGGCGGTGGTCAAAAAATGTGTAAAGACTACGGCGTGGATTTCTTGGGCAGCTTGCCATTGAATTTATCGATTCGTGAACAAGCAGACTCTGGTCGTCCAACCGTGGTGGCTGATCCTGATGGTGCCATCAGTGCTATCTACAAAGGGATTGCTCGCAAGATCGCGATTCAAGTGGCTGAAATGTCAAAAGACATGAGCAGCAAGTTCCCAAGCATTGTTGTGCAGAACACCTAAATCATGAAACTACAGCTTGCGGTTGTGATGCGCAAAGACTTCATCGATAACCCTTGGCAATCGTATCGCTGGGTTTTGGATGAGGTTGTTTATGACATTGGTCAGTTTGCTCATAAAAAACCGGATCATATTCTTTCAGAGCGACCTGCTATCTGTATGCGAAGCGATGAAACAACTGAGCGATGGCTTTACACAGGTTTTGAGATTCAGTTGTACAAGGATGAAGCCGAAGGCTATTACTTGAATTCAACTTCAACACACCCTGCATGGTTTGTGATGTGGCGTCTTGAAGATCATCCAAATGGCGGCGACCCAATCGCTGTGCCACATTTTTTGAGCATCAGTTATTACGAAGCAGGCCGCTTATTGGATGGCGGTGAGACTGTTGAAAACGTTCCATTGGATTCAGACACCGCTCAATGGTTATCAGACTTTGTGATGGAAAACTACAAGCCTGAACCTAAAAAACGTGCTCGTCCCGCTTCATTCAAGGGCGCACATAGACCAAAAGATGAGGCGAGCTAATGACTGGTTTTTTAAATCGTTGGTCCAAGAAGAAATTGGGTGCAGAGCCTGAGTTATCGCCTTCAGAGTTGGCTGAGAAGCAGTCACCTATCCAATTAAAAAAATCAGCTGATACGTCTGCCAAAGATGCGAAAGACTCAGCATCGGGAGAACAGTCTCCTGAGAAAAATTTAGAGCCAGTGGCTGGTGCTGCTCAAGTTCAAGAGGCTGCGCCTACGCTTGAAGATGTTCTTAAGCTCACCAAAGATTCTGATTTCTCTGCATACGTCAAGCCAGGCATAGATCCTGAAGTGCAAAAAGCAGCGATGCAAAAACTATTTGCTGATCCTCGCTACAACATCATGGATGGCTTGGACATTTACATTGGCGACTACAACACCCCGACCCATTGCCCGAGGGCATGTTGGCCAAAATGGTCGGCGCACAGTTCTTGGGCTTGGTGAAAGCACCTGAAGATGTGGCACAGTCTGCCCCAAGTGAAGCACAA
>CAMBJN010000151.1 GCA_945867755.1 Polynucleobacter meluiroseus | reverse complement strand
CGTGCAGGCCCTGGAACAAAAATCGTTTGCTTGGGTAATATCGCTCAAATTGATACCCCTTACCTCACAGAAGGTTCATCCGGTTTAACTTATGTGGTCGATCGCTTCAAAGGTTGGCGTCACAGTGGTCACGTCACCTTGGCCCGCGGTGAGCGTTCACGTCTTGCGGATCATGCAGCAGACGCTCTTTAATCAACAATGGCTTATGAAGGCGAGGAAGTTCTCGCCTTCTTTTTCATTACACTTTGATAAAAGTAAAAGAACCTTATTGATCTTGGGCAGTTGCAGCATTTTGACGGCGTGCGCGAGTCTGCCAAGATTTTCTTTGCTTCCTGATTTTGATAAAGAAGTCAGTGCTGGGTTAGAAGACATTTCGATTGCAGCCATTGGCTTGGTTGGTATCCCTTATCGCTATGGTGGCAACACTCCGAAAAGTGGTTTTGATTGCAGTGGCTTGATTGCTTATGTTTATAAGAATGCTGCGAATAAACAAATGCCTCGCACCACCGATGAGATCGGTAAAGTTGGTCAATCATTAGGTAATTCGACGCCCGCTCCAGGTGACTTGGTATTTTTTAATACACAAGGTGGCCCGCATTCACACGTTGGTATTTATGTGGGTAAAGGACGTTTTGTGCATGCCCCATCTAAAGGCGGAACCGTGCGCCTAGAGAAAATAACATCGTCTTATTGGTCCAATCGATACACCGAGGCCAGACGCGTCATACAAAAATAATTAGAAGGGTTCGTATCCGCCAGAGGAATGGCCCTGACCCAATGCCAAATTATCAAACTTGGTGAATTGACCCTGCCAACTCAGTTTCACTGTGCCAATTGGGCCATTACGTTGCTTAGCGCAAATGATTTCAGCAATACCCTTATCAGTTGTTGTATCTGCGTGATAAACCTCATCACGATAAATAAACAAAATCACATCGGCATCTTGCTCAATAGCACCAGATTCGCGCAAATCAGACATGATTGGACGCTTGTTGGGGCGTTGCTCTAAGCCACGATTTAACTGAGATAAAGCAATCACTGGGCATTGCAACTCTTTGGCTAATGACTTTAAAGATCTAGAAATTTCTGAAATTTCGGTAGCGCGATTTTCGGTGCTACCGCCGCCACTATTACCACTCATCAATTGCAAATAGTCGACCACAATCAAACCCAAGGTGCCGCACTTACGCGCAATGCGTCTAGCTCGGGCACGAAGTTCAAGACTGCTCAATGCGCCCGTTTCATCAATCATGATACTGGCTTCATTCAAACGAGAAATAGCTTCAGTGATCTTAGGCCACTCATCCTCAGTTAGCTTACCTGTCCTCATGCGCGACTGATCGATGCGCCCAACAGACCCCAGGATACGAGAGGCTAATTGAGAAGCGCCCATTTCCATGGAGAAAATCAAAACAGGTAAACCCTCTTTCAGGGCAACGTTCTCAGCAATATTGACTGCAAGACTTGTTTTGCCCATTGATGGACGACCGGCCACAATGATCAAGTCGCCCTTTTGCAGACCGCTGGTTTGGCGATCCAAATCAACAAAGCTAGTTGCCACACCTGTCACATCCGTTGAACCTTGGCGGTGATAAAGCTCGTCAATACGGCTCACCACCTCAGTCAACAATGGGGCAATTTCATAATAATCTGTTTTACCGCGATTACCCTCTTCGCCAATCGCCAAGATTTTGGATTCAGCTTCATCCAAGATGGTTCTGACTGAACGACCTTCAGGCGTGAATGCAGTACCAGCAATTTGGTCCGAGGTTTGAATTAAACGACGCAGAACACTGCGATCACGCACGATTTCAGCGTAACCACGAATATTTGAAGCACTGGGCGTAGACTGGGCCAAAGCATTGAGGTAATCAATACCAATCGACTCACCATCACCTTGAGTTTTCATGGCCTCAGCGACCGTGATCACGTCTGCCGGCATACTTTCACTGGCTAGCTTGCCAATCACACGGTAAATCAAGCCATGATCAGGGCGATAGAAATCTTTTTCCGTGAGGATATCCCCCACCCGATCCCAGGCGGAGTTGTCCAAAAGCAAACCGCCGAGCACCGATTGCTCGGCCTCGACGGAATGCGGAGGTACTTTTAAAGCTTGTACAGCTAAATCAACCATGAACTGATGATATCAGAGAGATATCAAACAATTAAAGATGAATTAAGCTTGCTCGCCAATCACTTGGACAGTAATTTCTACAACTACGTCTGTGTGAACGGCAATTGATAACGGATGGTCACCAACAATCTTCAATGGGCCTGTTGGCATACGAACTGAAGCCTTCTCAATCGTGAAACCTTTGGCTTTCAAAGCGTCAGCAACGTCATGGTTTGTTACTGAACCAAACAAGCGGCCATCAACACCAGCTTTTTGTCTAATTTCAAGAACAAGGCCACCCAACTTAACACCAATAGCTTGAGCAGCAGCCAATTTCTCAGCAGCTAGCTTTTCTAATTCAGCGCGCTTAGCTTCAAACTCAGCAATCGCTGTAGCAGTTGCACGGCGAGCCATGCGTTGTGGAATTAAAAAGTTACGTGCGAAACCATCTTTAACGCGAACAACGTCGCCCAAGTTACCGAGGTTAGCTACTTTTTCTAGGAGAATAATTTGCATAGTGACTCCTGATTATTTCTTATGTTGGTCAGTGAAAGGCATCAAGGCTAAAAAACGAGCGCGCTTGATGGCTGCCTCTAATTGGCGCTGATACAAAGCTTTTGTGCCAGTTAAACGAGCAGGAGTGATCTTGCCGTTTTCACCGATGAAGTCACGTAATGTGTCTATATCTTTGTAATCAATTTGGTCAACGTTTGCAGCTGTGAAGCGGCAAAAACGCTTACGTTTAAATAATGGGTTTTGTGCTGGACGCTTGTTCTTGCGGTCATCACCTTTTTTTACATATGCCATGATGTTTCCTTTTTACAATTCAATATGCGTGATATGAAAGACGAGTCGCTGACTGCGCAGGCTTTTATGAGTTAAAAATCCTTCAAATCTAGCTGTCCTTCCCAAATCCATCTGATCAAGTTTTAAGTGAACTGATCCGATGGCCATCGCTTCGATACTCATTTTGACTTTCCTTGCAGTACCTGCTTCTTGAACATCGCCACTATGTTCTAGTTGGCATTCAATGACAGGGATTCCGGCAGGGGTATATCTAAGAGCTTCTCGGGCGACAAGGGCGGCAGTTAGGATGAAATGATTCAACCCAAACCCGCTCAGT
>CAMBJN010000150.1 GCA_945867755.1 Polynucleobacter meluiroseus | reverse complement strand
AAACATCGGTAACTTCCACATATACCAATATGAGTCCATCAAGTACTGAGGTTCTGTGTGCTCAATCGCTGGGTTCAAACCTTTCTTCACCAAATACTCAACTTGCTTGCGAATTTCTTCTGTTGTCATCGCAGGCAAATATGAAAAAGTTTCAAACTTACGGCTAGCGGGATCAGAGAGACGGCTATGATAGTCTTGCACAGTCATGATATTTTTCCTTTAGATAATGTTCTATAAATAATTAATGAGTGTTGATTACTTGTGAGCAACGTCTAGTTTGTCCACAGTATCGAATTCAAATTTAATTTCTTTCCATGTTTCCATAGCGATCTTGAGTTCAGGTGAATTCTTAGCTGCGTCCATAAGAACAGTCTTACCTTCCTTCTCCACGGCAACACCTTCATTGCGAGCCTTGACGCAAGCTTCAAGAGCCACACGGTTGGCAGCAGCGCCGGCCGCATTACCCCATGGGTGACCCAATGTACCACCACCAAACTGCAATACTGAGTCATCACCAAAGATGTTCACAAGTGCTGGCATGTGCCATACGTGAATACCACCAGAGGCAACAGGAATAACACCTGGCATAGAACCAAAGTCTTGGTCGAAGAAAATACCGCGGCTACGATCTTCTTTGATGAAGCTATCACGCATGATGTCAATCCAACCCAATGTTGAAGCGCGATCGCCTTCAAGTTTTCCAACCACAGTACCTGAGTGCAAGTGATCACCACCTGATAAACGCAAGCACTTAGTTAGTACGCGGAAATGAATACCATGGTGCGGGTTGCGGTCCAAAACAGCGTGCATCGCACGGTGGATATGCAACAACATTCCGTTATCACGACACCAGTTAGCTAAGCCTGTATTTGCACAGAAACCACCTGTGAGGTAATCATGCATGATGATTGGCGAACCGATTTCTTTCGCATATTCAGCACGTTTGTACATTTCTTCTGGAGTTGGTGCTGTTACGTTAAGGTAGTGACCTTTGCGCTCACCTGTCTCACGTTCAGCTTTTTCAATCGCTTCTTGAACAAAGTCAAAACGCTGGCGCCAGCGCATGAATGGCTGACTGTTAACGTTTTCGTCGTCTTTTGTGAAATCAAGACCGCCACGCAAACACTCATACACAGCACGACCATAGTTTTTGCCAGATAAACCTAATTTAGGCTTGATCGTACAACCCAATAGAGGACGACCATATTTATTCATGATGTCGCGCTCTACTTGAATACCGTGTGGAGGACCACCACATGTCTTAACGTAAGCAATTGGGAAGCGGATATCTTCTAAACGAAGTGCGCGCAATGCTTTGAAACCAAATACGTTACCAACCAATGAAGTTAATACGTTAACAATTGAACCTTCTTCAAATAGATCGATTGGATAAGCCACAAACGCATAAAAGCATGTGTCATCGCCAGGTACGTCCTCAATGCTATAGGCACGGCCTTTGTAATGATCTAAATCTGTTAATAGGTCTGTCCAAACTGTTGTCCAGGTGCCTGTAGAAGACTCAGCAGCAACAGCAGCTGCAAGTTCCTCGCGGTCCACGCCTGGTTGAGGCGTGATTTTGAATACGGCCAAAATATCAGTATCTTTAACTGCATAGTTTGGTTCCCAATATGTGCTGCGGTATTCTTTAACACCGGCATTGTAGGTCTTTGTTGCCATCTGCTGTGCTCCCTTGTGGTTGAAGTAAACGAAAGTGAAGCTATTTTTCACCCACAGAAGAATAAATAAAAGTAAAATGTTTTTATCGTTATCTTTTACTTTTATAAAACATGAAGCTTCGACACGCCACATTACATCAATTAAGAATTTTCCTAGCTGTTGCAGAACATAATAGTTTTGCCAAGGCTGCTCAATCACTGCACCTCTCACCTCCGACTTTATCCCTACAAGTCAAGCAGTTAGCAGAAACAGTGGGGCAACCTTTATTTGAACAACTGGGCAAGAAAATATTCCTGACCTCTGCTGGAAAGATCCTCGCTGAGGCTTGTCAAGACATTGCGCAACGCATGGATTTGCTCAGCGAGGATTTGTCAGCATTACAAGGGGTTGAACGTGGCAAGCTCAAATTGGCTATTTTGACCACAGTTAAATACTCTGTCCCTAAATTACTTGGTGGATTTTGTGCTGCACACCCTGGAATTGAAGTTGCCATGGTCGTAGGTAACCGTGAAAACTTACTACAGCGATTAGCCAATAACAAAGATGACCTCTACATCATGGGGCAACCACCAGAAAATATGGATGTGGTGAGTGAACATTTTGGCAATAATCCATTGGTTTTGGTTGCACCCCCCAATCACCCACTGGTTGGAAAAAAGAAAATTTCAGCGAAAGAGTTACGAGATGAACCATTTATCTTGCGTGAACCTGGATCAGGTACTCGATTAACAACAGAACGATTCTTTGAACAACATGGTTTTATGCCCATTAATCGTTTAGAGGTTGGCAGCAATGAAGCCATCAAACAAACAGTTGCAGGAGGACTTGGATTGGCGGTCTTATCAGCGACCACTGTTGTTTCTGAATTAGCTTTGGGAGAGCTGGTACAACTTGATGTCAGCGGATTTCCACTGATACGACGCTGGCAAGTTGTATATCCTCGCGGCAAAAGACTATCACCTGCAGCTGAGGCATTCAAAGAATGGATTTACGAAAATCGTCCCACAGAAATTGGTGGGCCGAAAGAATCAATTGAGAAAAATTAAAAACGCCAAAAACCTGATCTAGGGAAGTAAATCTCGCGGTATCTTTGCTCTTGCTTGAGCGATGTCACCAAGAAGCGCACGATTTCATCATGCTTGCTAGAGCAATCCAGTTTGCGTTCTGCAATGCGTTCTTTGGCAGCAGCAACAATGGCAACATCCAAATCAAATGCTTTACTGTCCAATCCTGTTTGAGCTCCCAAACAAATTTGGAAGTCACTCATGGTGTCAATCCGTTGAGTGATCTGCTGTGGCGTCAAAGAGGCGCAGCCGCTGAGCAATACCAATGTCAGTAGCGCTATGCGCTTACCGAATCGGTGGATTGAAAGTTGTTTGACCATATTCATACTTTAGCAAATATTGAAATTTTTATCTTTTGATTCACCAATCATCAGAGAGTCACGTCACTTGCTTTCAGTGGGGAGTGCTCTGCCAGCTCATCAATGTAGTTTTCAATGCCGCTGCTCTCTCGAACTAGAAAACGCTCAACGGCTTTTGAGAAATCAGGGTCTTTGATCCAGTGGGCCGATTGCATCTTGACCGGCATGAATCCTCTGGCCATTTTGTGCTGTCCCTG
>CAMBJN010000149.1 GCA_945867755.1 Polynucleobacter meluiroseus | reverse complement strand
CGCTGCAAAATAGACCCTATGGTCCATACCGGGGTGTTGATACAACGAAGCCTGCTTTGACAAAGTTGCCGGGCAAAGGTTTGATGGCGGTCAGTATGACTGCCGCTGAATCAATCACGCCTGAAGGTTTATTCAAGAAGCACAACTGTGCCACCTGCCATGCGCCAGCCAGCCGTGCGATCGGACCTGCGATTTCTGAGGTGGCGGCTAAATACAAAGGCCAAGCTGATGCCATCCAAAAAATGCATGCAAAAGTGAAGGTTGGTGGTGCTGGTGTTTGGGGTGCAATTCCAATGCCGCCTCACGCTCATGTATCTGATGCTGACATTGAAGTGATGGTCAAGTGGATGCTTTCTGGTAAATAAAGATGTAAGATAGCCCGGTAGAAATTATTATTTTTGATAGTTAGTTTTTTTAAGAAGGAGTTCGTATGAACCAAAAACGTCGTGAAGCACTACGATTAACAGCTGTAATCGGTTTGATGGCTGCAACAGGTCTTATTTCTCAAGCAGAAGCTGCAACTTGGAATAAAGCTGCTTTTGAAGGCAAAACATTGGATGACGTACTAAAGTCTTTAGGCGGTTCTTCTGCTGACAAGTCTGGTGCGATCACAATCAATGCTCCTGATATTGCTGAAAACGGTGCGGTTGTGCCTGTGGGCGTAACAACAACAATGGCAAAAACACAACAAATCGCTATTTTGGTTGAGAAGAACCCAAGTGCATTGGCTGCTCAATTCATCATGACTCCAGACACAGAGCCGTTTGTGGCTTCACGTGTGAAGATGGGTCAAACATCAAACGTTCACGCTTTGGTGAAGGCTGATGGCAAGTGGTTTGTATCAACTAAAGAAGTTAAAGTGACTTTGGGTGGTTGCGGCGGTTAATTCCCCCTCACACAATTCATTTAACTAATCATATTTGTACTGAAAGGAAATAAAAATGGCAGATCCAATGCGCGTACGCGCCCAAGAGACTGGCGGTGTTGTTGACGTTAAAGTGTTGATGAAGCACGACATGGAAACAGGTCAACGTAAAGATTCATCTGGTAAGGTAATTGCAGCGCACCACATCACAACAATCACTGCTACTTGCAAAGGTAAGCAAGTGTTCCACGGTGAGTTTGGTCCAGCTGTATCTAAAGACCCATTCTTGAACTTCAAGTTCAAGGGCGGCGCTAAGGGTGATGAGGTAACTGTTTCTTGGGTAGATAACAAGAACGACAACCGCACAGACAAAGCAAAAATTAGCTAATAAAAAAATAAGAAGCCCGTCAATTTCAAAGTTGACGGGTTTTTGTCAATAAGAGGAGTAGATAATGAAAAAAGCTATAAGTAGTGCTTTATTAGTCTCTTTAACCATGGCTGCAGGTTTTGCCATGGCTCAAAGTGCGACTGATGATATTGCGAAGTACCGTGAAATGATTGCTGATGGCAATCCTGCTGAACTCTATGAGGCAGCTGGTGAAGAACTTTGGTCTAAACCTATGGGTCCTAAAAACGTTTCTTTACAGAAATGTGATTTAGGTAAAGGTCCTGGCGTTGTGAAGGGTGCTTCTGCTGAATTACCACGTTACTTTAAAGATACTAATAAAGTGCAAGATTTGGAGTCACGCATCATCACTTGTATGGAAAAGCTACAAGGCTATGATGCTCAAGAAATCATCAAAGCTGGCTTTGCAAAAGGTAAGCGCAAGGATGTTGAAGCAGTTGTTGCTTATGTTGTGACTGCATCAAAGGGCATGAAAATCAATGTGCCTGTGAAGCATCCAAAAGAGAAAGAAATGTACGCTTTTGGTGAGAAGGCCTTCTTCTACCAAGGTGGCCCAATGGACTTCTCATGCGCATCATGTCACGGTGAAGATGGTAAGCGTATTCGTTTACAAGATTTGCCAAACATCACTGAGCAAAAAGGTGCAGCTCTAGGTTTCGGTTACTGGCCTGCATACCGTGTTTCAAGTGGTTCTTTCTGGACCATGCAGCGTCGTTTAAACGACTGCTACCGTCAGCAACGTTTCCCTGAGCCAATCTATATTTCAGATGTAACAATGGCTTTATCTGTTTATATGGGTGCGAAGGCCAAGGGTGGCGTTATGAATACACCAGGATTGAAGCGCTAAGTCGCGGGAGATAAATAATGAAAAAATTACATTTAATGATTTCAGCTGCATTGGTTGTGGCAGCTTCAACATCAGTGATGGCTCAAAGTAAATTTGAAAAAGATCACGCAGCTAGTTTCAGTGCAAAAGGCCAAGCTGGTTTAGATCGTCTTGAGCGTGATGACACGCAAAAGTTTTGCTCTGATGCAGCTGCTATAGCAGGCAAGGGTGACCCTAAGAAGCGTGAAGCAATTGAAAAAGCCAACATGGCGACTATCAAGCAACCTTCTGATGGTAAGTATCTAGGCGATTGGAAAGAGGGCGAAAAGATTGCTCAAAGTGGTCGTGGTGCTACTTGGTCTGATAAAGCTGGTTCAGCAATTGGCGGTGGTTGCTATAACTGTCATCAAATCAATAAGAAAGAAGTTTCTCACGGTAACATTGGCCCATCACTTTGGAACTACGGCAAAATTCGTGGCAACACAGATGCAGTGGTTCAGTACACATGGGGCAAGATTTATAACTCTAAAGCCTACAACGCCTGCAGTAACATGCCTCGCATGGGTCACTACAAGTTGTTAACAGAAGACCAAATGCGTCATGTGATGGCTCTTTTGTTGGATCCAGCATCACCAGTTAATCAGTAATTTGTTTCAAGTTGGGCCGCTATGCCTTCGAGTCTAGCGGCCTTTTTATTTTTAAATAAGGTTTTTTATGTCAATGAATCGTAGAGAGTTTTTACAGGTATTAGCAGTTGCTTCAGCGGGTGGTATGGCCCTTAATACTGATTATGCGCAAGCCCAATCAGCGGCCAGCAAGTTTTATGATTTACCTCGCTTTGGTAATGTGCACTTTCTACACTTTACTGACTGTCACGCACAATTAAAGCCAATCTACTTCCGTGAACCTGATGTGAACTTGGGCTTCGGCGATCAGTTTGGTAAAACACCTCACTTGGTGGGCGAGCATTTATTGAAGGCTCACAACATCAAACCAAATACATTGGAAGCTCATGCTTTCACTTACTTGAACTTTGAAAAAGCAGCTGCCACATATGGCAAAGTCGGTGGATTTGCGCACTTGGCCACATTGGTTAAAAAGATGAAGAGCAATCGTCCAGGCGCATTGCTTTTAGACGGTGGTGATACATGGCAAGGCTCAGGTACTGCCTTGTGGACCAATGGTCAAGACATGGTGGATGCATGTTTGGCTTTGGGTGTTGACATCATGACACCACACTGGGAGATGACCCTTGGTGAAGATCGCGTGAAAGAGATTGT
>CAMBJN010000148.1 GCA_945867755.1 Polynucleobacter meluiroseus | reverse complement strand
TGAGTTAAATCGTAAAAAGCGCACCACTGGGGGTGCGTTAAGTAGCAAAAGTGTGATTTTACACGTTTAGGGCGGGTTTAATCAGAATTTCGGCGGGAAAAGAATCAGCCAATCTATTTAACTGGATTGCTGAGGAATGGTGCAAAACAGCCTGTTAACTTCTTACTCTCGTATTTCTCAATGCTTGTGACGAGCATATCCAGTTGGCACCCCTCAGGAGTACCCTTTTGAGCTTTCATCAATGACTCAATTTTTTGCAAGACAAGCTTGTACTGGCGAGTTGAGGTTATTTCCTTAAGATTCATTAGCGCCCTTTTAAAAGTTAACTGTGATTGACGGGGCTCAATTGTGAACTTACCAAAAGTTATCAGCAAGATGTTTTTTGCTGAATGATTGCTCTTTTAGCCTTCAAGTCGGATTGAGCTGTGGTGATAGTTTGCGGTTAATTTTGGCATTTAATTTATTTATGTCACTTCTATTTCCCTATTTTCAAAATAGGTGTAATATATACGCAAGTTGCGTATAATTTTGGGATGTATGCAACCCTGATTGAACTGCCGATTTTTAGTAAGTATCGCGAGGATTACCTTGATGACTACGAATACTGCAAGCTACAAGAGCTACTCGTTAATAACCCAACATCTGGTGACTTGATTCAAGGCACCGGGGGATTACGCAAGCTACGCTACGGTGATTCGAGTAGAGGAAAAGGCAAAAGAGGTGGACTGAGAATTATTTATTACTGGTGGGTCAACGCGTATCAAATATTCTTGTTCACAATATATAACAAAAATGAAATGGCTGACCTAAATCAAGACCAGAAAAAGAAGTTGAAAGAACTACTTGATGATGAGATCAAAGCAAGGAGTAAACATGAAAAAACGTGATTTGTTTTCAGAGCTAACTGAAGGAGTGAATGCCCTCAAAAAAGAGAGGGCGGGAAAGTTAACGCTTAAAAAATATAAGGTGACCATCAAACCTTCGCCAATGGTGACAGTTGATGAGCTGACCACCCTTCGCGAAAAACTGGGTCTTTCGCGACCAGTCTTTGCTAGCTTCATTCGTACCAATCCAAGAACAGTTGAAAATTGGGAGCAAGGCCGAGCCAAACCAAATGCTCAAGCTGCCCTCATCATCAAATTAGTTTCTAAATATCCTCAAACATTTGAGATGCTGGCAAGCATCTAAGCCGCCTGCCACTCCAGACTGAATCTAGGCCCCTCGGTGGTCTGCCAGTCTGCGCTGATACCAATACCGGCCACAGCCACCAACTCTTCACCGATGTACAGCAGTGGTGCATCACGTTGCCATGGTGGAATGGCAGCTTCTTGGTAGAGATTTTTTAGACTTTTTCTGGGTCTTTTTGAATCGACTTTGAACTTTTCACCACCCTCTCGTGCCATGGTGTTAATCAGGCCTTTTTGTTTGGCTTTTTCAAAACAATCTTTGGCAATGCCAGGCTTTTTACTATTCGCAGGCAGTTTCTTGAAAGTCCACTCGCCCTCAGTTTTTTCTTTTTCTTTTACATTTGCTTTTTCTTTTTCTTTTTCTTTTACTTTCGCTTGGGCATTCGAGTCTTGAGTGATGCTGAGGTGACCGCGCCACAAACGAATCACGTGTTGATCATGGTCCCATTGCAACTGTGCATCAAGCCTTACTTGCATCACTTCAGACCACCAAGCAGTTAATCTTTCTTCACTCGGATATGCCAAGCCGTTTTTAGACAGCCAACGTCTGAGTGCATTGGTGGCTCTTGCTTGACTGGTTTTGAAGAGTCTGATGAGATTGGTTTTTGAAAGACCTTCTTTGGCTTCAATCAATCCCAAATCAATGTCTGCTAGTTGATTCAAGAGCTCTTGAGCTTCACCCAAATGTTTGGCACTTCTCGATAAGTTTTCAACTGCGCCCTCTTGGAATTTTTCCAGAGTTGGCAAGATTGATTTTCTGATGGCATTGCGACGATAGGATTCATCTTGATTGCTGGGGTCTTCAATCCATGTCAGTTGATGTTCTTTGGCATAGATCTCTAGGTCTTTGCGACGCATGTTTAAAAACGGGCGCCATAGGTGAATCAGTTCTTTTGACTTGACCTGCGGCATAGCAGAAAGCCCAGGCAAGCCAGCGCCGCGCATCAATTGAATCAAAACAGTTTCTGCTTGGTCATCCAAATGATGGGCAAGCAAAAGGTCTTGAATCTGGTGCGCTTGGCACATTTGAGTTAATGCCTCGTAGCGTAAGTTTCTGGCTTGAGATTCAATATTGGAAGGTTTATTGAGTTTGACGTTTTGGGTGTCAAAGTGACAACCAAATTTTTTCGCCACTGCTTTGCAATGAGCCTGCCATTGGTCTGCTTCTTTTTGAATACCGTGATGCACATGAAAGGCATGCACATTTTTTTTACCATGCGCTTTGATGGTGGCGTGAAGTAATACGGTTGAATCAAGCCCGCCACTGAAAGCCACCGCCAATGGTGCAGGCGGTGTTTTTGTTCCAGTGGGTTTACTTGTCTTTGTTGCTGTCTTTGAACTTGCCATAGCTCATCAAGCGCTCGTGACGACGTTCAAGCAACTCATCCACACCCATGGTTTGGAATTGGCGCAAAGAATCTGCCAGAGCACGTTTCAGTAATGCAGCCGTACCAGCGTGATCACGGTGTGCGCCACCCAAAGGTTCACTGACAATCTTATCAATCAAGCCCAAGGCTTTTAAACGAAGCGCTGTCAAAGCCAATTGCTCAGCAGCTTCTGGTGCTTTTTCTGCGGTCTTCCAAAGAATCGATGCACAACCCTCTGGTGAGATGACTGAGTAAGTAGCAAATTGCAACATTTGCACCACATCACCCATCGCAATCGCTAAGGCACCACCTGAACCGCCTTCACCGATGATGGTGGAGATGATGGGTACTCTGAGCTCTGCTTGAACATATAGGTTGTGGCCAATCGCTTCTGATTGGTTGCGCTCTTCAGCGTCAATGCCTGGAAAGGCACCTGGTGTGTCCACAAATGTGAAAACTGGGATATTGAATTTTTCTGCCAAACGCATCAAGCGTTTTGCTTTTCTGTAACCCTCAGGACGACTCATACCGAAGTTACGCATGGCGCGTTCTTTGGTGTCTCGACCCTTTTGATGACCGATCACCATACAAGGCATGCCATTGAATCTGGCCAAACCACCGATGATGGATTGATCATCAGCAAAGTTTCTGTCGCCATGCAGCTCATGGAAGTCAGTGAAGATATTGTTCACGTAATCCATGGTGTATGGGCGCTGCGGATGACGCGCAATTTGCGCCACTTGCCATGGAGTTAAACGGGTATAGAGGTCTTTGGTAAGCAGTTGGCTTTTTTCAGAAAGCTTGCCGATTTCTTCAGAAATATCGACCGCAGACTCATCTTGAACAAAACGTAACTCTTCAATTTTATGCTCGAGTTCAGCGATAGGCTGCTCGAATTCAAGGAAAGTGATTTTCATGG
>CAMBJN010000147.1 GCA_945867755.1 Polynucleobacter meluiroseus | reverse complement strand
AGAATCTCTTCTCGATTCTCTGATTGCACAAATCAAGCTTCTTCGTATCAATCCCGAAGAAAAAGCCTTAATGGGCTTTGTTGCTGGAAACCTCAATGAGCGCGGCTACCTAGATATTGATTTAGATGATCTGGCCGAAGAACTGCGGCCACACATGGATCCTGAGGATGGCAGTGCACTTGAGCAAGTGAAAAGAGCCTTGGTAAGATTGCAACAATTAGAGCCAGCAGGTGTTGGCGCGAGGGATTTGGCTGAATGCCTTCGTTTGCAATTGGAAAACTTTCCCGCTACCAATAAATTAACCGTGGCATGGAAAATTGCTCACAAGATATGCAGTGACTATCTTGATGTTTTAGCCAATAAAGATTTGGCCAGAATTAAAAAACTTTTAAAAGTGGATGATGAGGATCTTCAAGACGTCATTCAATTAATCAAAACCTTAAAACATAACCCCGCATCAGAATTTGATGACCATATTGACTCAACCCTGATTCCAGATGTCATTGTCAAAAGTCATAAGGGGCAGTGGGCAGTCATCCTGAACCCTGCTGCAACCCCGAAAATAAGCCTCCACGAAGAATATGCAAAAGTTATCAAAGAAAACCGCGGTAAAGAAGATATGGGCGGCTTGCAGCAAAAACTACAAGAAGCTAGATGGCTGGTTAAAAATGTGCTACAAAGAAGTGACACCATCTTAAAAGTTGCAAAAGCAATCGTGGATAGACAGCAAAACTTCTTCAATCATGGGCCAATCGCTATGCGACCATTGGTTTTGAGAGAAATTGCAGACACGATTGGCATGCACGAATCCACAGTCTCTCGCGTCACCACACAAAAATATATGGCCACTCCTTCTGGCTGTTTTGAGTTCAAGTACTTTTTTGGAAGCCAAATATCAACCGATACAGGCGGCTCCGTATCGTCAACAGCCATCAGAACTTTGATCAAACAAGCTGTTAGCGAAGAAAACAAAGAAAAACCGCTCTCAGACACTCAAATCGTTGATCTACTCGCTTCAAAAGGATTTGTGGTGGCTAGACGAACAATTGCTAAATACAGGGAATCTCTGCGCATCCCTGCCGTTCATTTGCGCAGAAAACAATAGGGAGCAATAGATGAATATAAAAATCTTGGGTCATCACGTCGAAATTACCCCTGCGATGCGCTCGCACTTAGAAGACAAATTAAAAAAAATTGGCGCTCATTTTGACCAAGTACAGAACATGACAGTCACCTTGTCTATTAATAATGAAAAAGAGAAGGATTTAAGAAATCACGCCGAAATCACGCTCCACCTGAAAGGTAGAGACCTCTTTGCCGAGGCCCACAATGGCGATATGTATCACGCCATGGACTTGGTTGTAGACAAACTTGATAGGCAAGTGATCAAACATAAGGAAAAAGTTCAAGATCATCACCATCAAACCATTAAAAACACTTGATTAAATAGGCCAAGGCAATCTTATAATGCACTGCACACATGAACGCTTTGGCCCAACTCATCACCTTCAACAATATCTCCTTAGATATTGAGGTTTCTTCTCGTGAAGAGTTATTTATTTTCATAGCGCAGCAATTTGAAAAAAATCACGGTATTCCAGCAGATTCAGTAAAAACTTGTTTAGAAGAGCGCGAAGCTCTTGGCTCAACTGCTTTAGGCAATGGCATCGCAATTCCCCACGGCAGGGTAAAGTTTCTTGAACAAGCTCACATCGGTTTTGTGCGATTAAAAGAAAGTATCAACTTTCATGCGTCTGACAAACAACCTGTCAAGGCATTCGTGATCATGCTCGTTCCAGAGGCTGCAACTCAAGCTCACCTGAATATTTTGGCAAAAATAGCCCAAACAATTTCAGACAATAAAAATAAAAACATTCTCCTTACAGAGCCCAGTGCTGATAATATTTATCAATTACTGACCGCCTGGAATTAATCAAATGACCCAGCCACTCAATTTAGCCAGTGTCACCGCACAAACGCTCTTTGATGACAATATCTCTGAGTTAAAGTTAAGTTGGATTGCAGGTCTTGAGGGTGCAGATAACAGCTTTAGCTCCGAGGCAGTCAAACTCGCCTCATCATCATCAGATCTTGTTGGTCACTTAAATCTAATTCACCCAGACCGAATGCAGATTTTTGGTGTCCCAGAAATTAACTATTACGAAAAACTAGACCCCGATAATCGCAAGCGCGAACTTGCAGGATTGATATCTTTAAAACCTCCATGCTTGATCGTTGCTGATGGCTGCGAGCCCCATGATGACTTAGTGCTTTATTGCCAAAGATCATCAACCCCTTTATTTAAATCTCCCATTTCAGCCGCAGAAGTCATTGACCGCTTGCGCATGTATCTAACCAAAGTTGGCGCACCGCGCGTCACGATGCATGGTGTTTTCATGGATATCTTGGGCATGGGCGTTTTAATCACAGGTGACTCAGGTCTAGGTAAAAGTGAATTGGGTTTAGAGCTTATTTCAAGAGGTCATGGTTTAGTTGCCGATGACGCAGTTGACTTTGCTCGACTCGGCCCCGATTATATCGAGGGTCGGTGCCCGCCGATCCTAAGAGACCTCCTAGAGGTACGCGGTCTTGGTCTTCTAGATATTCGCACCATTTTTGGCGAAACAGCCGTTAGGCGCAGAATGAAGTTAAAACTCATCGTTCAGTTGGTTCGAAGAAATGATGGTGAGTTTGAAAGATTGCCAATTGATGGCCAGTCAATCGATGTTCTTGGCTTTCCTATTCGCAGCGTGAAAATTCAAGTGGCAGCTGGTCGAAACTTGGCCGTATTGGTTGAAGCTGCCGTGCGCAACACCATTCTGCAATTACGTGGCATTGACACATTAAAAGAATTCATGGAACGTCAACGCCAACTAATGGCATCTGAAGATTCCAATAAAAATCAAAGTCGCTTAATTTAATATGCGCGTCTTCATCATTACCGGAATCTCTGGCTCAGGCAAATCAGTTGTCTTGAACACCATAGAATATGCTGGGTATGATTGTGTAGACAACTTACCAGTCGATTTCATTCATGATTTTGTTAAGTCTCTCAGTAAACAAGGCAGAGAAAAGTTAGCCGTTGCTGTGGATGCTCGTCGCGGGCAGTCAATCAAAGAGCTTCCGGCCATCATTGAACAGTTAAAACAACATCATGATGTGCGCGTTCTGTTTTTAAATTCAAACACAGAAACTCTGGTGCAGCGCTTCTCAGAAACGCGCAGAAGACATCCGCTATCAATACCTGATGACAATATAGCCCCTCAGGTTGCATTGATTGATGCCATCGAAAAAGAACGCTTACTCTTGGCTGATCTTGCAGAGACTGCGCACAACATTGATACCAGCCATATCAAAGCTCATACACTCAGATCTTGGATACAAGATCTATTAAAAGATGAACGACCAGGTTTAACCATTTTGTTTGAGTCATTCGGATTCAAACATGGCGTTCCAAGAGATGCAGATTTGGTATTTTATGTTCGCTGCCTGCCAAATCCTCATTACGATCCTCAA
>CAMBJN010000146.1 GCA_945867755.1 Polynucleobacter meluiroseus | reverse complement strand
ACGAATGCCTTGAACTCTTCGTCAATCTGTTTATCTTCGTTGACCACTTCGGCAGCTGCTTTGGTATCCAATCTTGCAAAACAATCCAAACTTCTGCGCAACAAAGAAACAGCCATCTGACCTGATAAACGAATTTCAGCGGTGTTAATAGAATGAGAAGCACTGTCTTCCATGATGTGCTTGGTTCTTCGTGCAATTCGATCAGCCTCATCACCCGCACGCTCTAGATTTGTAATCGCTTTTGATACAGCCATCACCAAACGTAGGTCACTAGCAATTGGCTGACGACGTGCGATCAATTCTGTGCAGGCTTGGTCAATCATGATTTCAAAATCATTGACTTCGGCTTCGCGCAACATGACTTGATCGGCCAAGTCACCATCTAATTGTGAAAATGCTTTCATGGCCATAGAAACTTGTGACTCTACCAAGCCACCCATCTCTAATAAGCTGCCACACAAGGCATTCAGATCATTGTCAAATTGTGAGGATAAATGTTTATCGGGCATATCAATCTCCTAAATTCTTGTTATTAACCAAAGCGGCCAGTGATGTAATCTTCAGTTTCTTTGCGCTTTGGCTTGAGGAAGAGTTCGTCTGTCTTACCAAATTCCATCATCTCGCCCAAGTACATATAGGCTGTGAAATCAGAAACGCGCGCCGCTTGTTGCATGTTATGCGTCACAATTGCAATCGTATAGTCTTTTTTAAGTTCGTGAACTAATTCTTCTACTTTTGCTGTTGAAATTGGGTCCAAAGCTGATGTCGGTTCATCCAATAATAAGATAGAGGGCTTAACAGATACGCCGCGAGCAATACACAAACGTTGCTGTTGACCACCAGACAAAGACAAACCACTTTGATTGAGCTTGTCCTTCACCTCACCCCATAGAGCTGCTTTGGTTAAGGCCCACTCGACACGTTCATCCATTTCAGCGCGTGACATGGACTCATATAATTTCACACCAAAGGCAATATTGTCATAAATAGACATTGGGAATGGTGTTGGCTTTTGGAAAATCATACCGATGCGTGAACGCAATAGGTTCAAGTCTTGCTTAGGATCAAGAAGATTTTGGCCGTAGAAATTGATCTCACCCTCAGCGCGTTGACCAGGATACAAGTCATACATGCGGTTAAGCGTTCTAAGAAGTGTTGACTTACCACAGCCAGATGGGCCAATAAATGCTGTGACGTGCTTTTCAGCAATATTTAAATTGATATCTTTTAAACCCTGAAATGAGCCATAGAAGAAATTAAGATTTTTAATTTCTAAGGCGTTCTTCAATTCAGTAGCTTGTGAATTTGTAGCTTCCATCATTTTGATTCCTTTGATACTTCTTATCAAATATTAATATTTAAAAAATTAAACTTTTACTTTTTCTCTGAAAATAACGCGAGTGAGAATGTTCAAACCTAAAACGAACAAGGTGATCAACAAAGCAGCACCCCACGCCAAATCAACCCAGTTGTCGTAAGGACTCATCGCGAACTGGAAAATCACTACTGGTAAGTTCGCCATTGGCGCATTCATATTGGTTGAGAAGAACTGGTTATTCAAAGCCGTGAAGAGTAATGGTGCTGTTTCACCGCTGACGCGAGCCAAGGCCAATAAGATGCCGGTGATCACGCCCGCTTTTGCAGCAGTCAACGTCACTGAGAAAGCAACTTTCCATCTTGGGGCACCCAAGGCGTAAGCTGCTTCACGCAACTGAATAGGCACCAAATGCAACATGTTTTCTGTCGTTCTCACCACCACCGGAATCGCAATCAATGCCAAAGCAATTGTTCCAGCCCAACCTGAGAAATGCTTCACTTGCGCCACAATGACCGCATAAATGAACAGACCAATCACAATCGATGGTGCTGACAACATGATGTCATTCACAAAGCGAGTGATGGCAGCAATTTTGCTGTTTGCCCCATACTCTGACAAATAGATACCAGCCATTACACCAATCGGGGTACTGATGAGTGTGCAAGATATCACAATCATTAAACTACCAACAATCGCATTGGCTAGACCACCACCATCAGAGCCAGGCGCAGGCGTGCTCTGAGTGAACATATTCAAATCAATGGCAGAGAATCCCTTATAAAAAAGAATGCTCAAAATCCATAGTAAGAAAATCATACCCAAAGTCATAGAAACCATGGATAGACTTAATCCAATGAAGTTTGATCTCTTGCGTTTAGCGTAGAGCTCTTGATTAACGTTATTCATCATGTCTTTATACCCTGTCCTGCTTCCATACGCGCCAACATGACCTTAGCAATTGCTAGAACCACAAAAGTGATCGCAAACAAAGCAAGGCCTAAAGCAAATAAGGATGCGTAATGTAAACCTGGTTCAGCTTCACCAAACTCATTGGCCAAAGTCGAAGCGATCGAATTGCCTGGAGAAAACAATGAAGCGCTGAGCTTGTGAGCATTACCAATCACGAATGTCACTGCCATGGTTTCACCCAAGGCACGACCAAGACCCAACATGATGCCGCCGATCACACCTGATTTAGTGTAAGGAAGAACAATCTTGTTCACCACTTCCCAAGTTGTGCAACCAATACCATAAGCAGATTCTTTTAATATCGGTGGAACAATTTCAAAAACGTCACGCATCACAGATGCAATAAATGGCAAAACCATCATAGCCAAAATCAAACCAGCACACAGAACACCAATACCGTTGAATGCTCCTGCAAACAAGTATTCAATAATAGGGATTTGACCCAAAGAACCGGCCAATGCTGGCTGTACATACTCAGCATATAAGGGTGCAAAAATAAATAAGCCGAACATACCGTAAATGATCGATGGCACAGCTGCTAAGAGTTCTACCGCAGTCCCCAATGGGCGACGCAAAGGAACTGGGCACGTCTCAGTCAAAAAGACGGCAATACCGAAACTCAGTGGCACTGCGATCAATAAAGCGATCAGAGCGGTAACAACTGTACCGAATACTGCAATAAGACCACCAAACTTACCATTGATGATGTCCCATTCAATTGTGAAGAAAAATCCAGGCCCAAACTCACTAAGCGCTGGCCAAGCATTCACAAATAAAGAAATGATGATGCCAATCAGCGCGACAAGCACGGATAAGGCAAAAAATAATGTTGACTTATGGAAAATAAAATCCTGAATTCTCTGTATCTTCAGAACCTTCATTGCCTGAGGTGTCAACATGTCAGAAGACTGACTGGTATTCATATGATTCCTAAATTAGAAGTTAAAGCCCGACATCGGGCTTTAACTTTTCAACAATCACTCAATTAATATTAAGTAAATTTACAAACGATTACTTAGTATTGATTTGAGTCCAAACACTATTACGAATGAAATTTGTTGTAGCGTCAGGCATTGGTACGTAGTCCAAATCAGCAGCCATTTGCTTACCTTCTTTGAAGGCAAAGTCAAAGAACTTCAAAACTTCAGCAGCGCTTGCTTTGTTTGTTGGCTGCTTGTACATCAAAATGAATGATGCGCCAGTGATTGGCCATGACTTAGCGCCAGGAGCAGTAGTGATGAATGTGCCAATACCTGGGATCTTAGACCA
>CAMBJN010000145.1 GCA_945867755.1 Polynucleobacter meluiroseus | reverse complement strand
GAAGATTCGGACGGCATGATTGATGTGAACATTCCGATCAAAGGCAATGTTGATTCACCAGAATTTAGTGTTGGACATTTATTCTGGCAAGCCTTCCGCAATGTCTTAGCCAGCATTGTCACGGCACCATTCAGAGCCTTGGCATCTTTATTTGGTGAAGAAGACTTGGATGGCATTTACACCGCACCTGGTGAAAGTTTCATCACATCCCCTGAGCAAGAAAAATTAGAAAAAGTGGCCAAACTGCTTGAGAAAAAAGCCAATGCCGTGGTTGAGTTTTATGGCACCTATGATCCACAAATCGATCGACAAGAATTGGCCCGAGTTAATGCAGATCATGCCATCCTATTGGCGGCTGGATTTAAGTTAAAAGACACTGAATCATTACCTAATCCAAGTTTGTCAGACCCTCGCATTCAAAGTGGCGTTAAGTCTGCCTATGGCTCTCAGGTGGGGCGCATCAAACTAGCCCAGCAATTAATCAAGTTGCCCAATACACCAGCGCGTTGGGAGACTCTGCGTAAAGAATTGATTGAAGCGCAAAATATCAATGAGGCTCGATTGGTGGCTTTGGCTAATACTCGTGCAAATAATGCGAAAGATGCTTTCTTGAAGAGTTCACCAGAGATGAAAGACCGAGTCAGAATTGGTAAAGTGCAAGAAGTAAAGGCTGAAGATGCAGGTATTCCGATGGGCATCTCTTTGATCACTAAGTAACTCAATCCACGTATCAAGCAACAAAACGAACCTTATTTAATAAAAAATACATAAAAAACATTCCATCTTCATGAAAAAACAATTCCAACAAATTTCCCAACGCCTGATTGAACCGCCAATTCTTTATGTGCTGCCAGTCTTGACCTTTCTCTTCTTGGGTTTGCTTATTTGGTTTTTAGTGCCAACCCCACCGAAAACAATCGTCATCACTACGGGTGCAGAAAACGGTCTGTATTATCGTTTTGGTGAGCAGTTGGCCAAAGAGTTGGCTAAAGAAAAAATCACGTTAGAAGTGTTGCCATCTGCTGGTAGTTTGGAAAACATTTAACGTTTGAATCAGTCTAACTCAAAAATCCATGTCGGAATTTTGCAAGGGGGCGTTGGTCAGGTTTCTGAAAATCCTAACATCTCAGCTTTGGCATCGGTCTTTGATGAGCAGGTTTGGATATTTTACCGCAAGACTGCCTTCAAAGAACCTCTGACGAAAATCACCCAACTAGAAAATAAATTACTGTCGATTGGCATGCCAGGTAGCGGTACACGAGACTTAGGATTAAAGTTGCTAGAGCTAAATAAAATGGATGTGAAGTCAGAAAAGCCGATCATTAAGCTCAAAGAATTCACAGCATCACAAAGCCTCAAAGCATTGAATGCCAATGAGCTCGATGCAGTGATGTTAGTCAGTGGTCCGCAGGCACCGATTATTTTAGAATACTTAAGAAATCCTCAATTAGCCATCATGAATTTTGAGCAGGCTGACGCTTACTCAGTACGCCTACCTTTTCTCAAGAAAGTAGTGGTGCCAAGAGGTGTGATCAATTTGGCCGAAGACCTCCCCAGAAAAGACATCTCGATTCTAGCTGCTCCAGCGGCTTTAGTTGTCAGCGAAGATATCCATCCTGCCTTGATCACCCCATTGATGAGAGCCATGGATACAAGCATCAGCCAATTAGGACTTTTACAAAAAGAGAGTGACTACCCCTCAGAAAATGGTTTTGCTTGGCCGCACAACGATGATGCCCAACATTTCTTAAAAAATGGAGCTTCTTTCTTACATCGTCACTTACCATTTTGGAGTGTGGTTTGGGTAGAGAGAGCAATTCGTATTATCTTGCCTTTGTTAGCAATCTTGATCCCATTGTTTAATTTTTTACCCAAGCTGATTTCAATGAGCGTAGAAGCTAAGACCTCAGCGGTTTATAAAAAATTGAGAGTCTTGGAGCTAGCCGTTTCAGCAAATCCACAGAAGCCATGGCAGGGAGAATGGCAGGCATTAAGAAAACAAGCCTTGACCATGAAAGTGCCGAAGAAATACGCCGTGAGAGTTTATGAGTTGCGCATGTATATTGAGATGACCGGAGATAGATTGGCGCAAGCAACTTAATTGGTCCCGCCAACAGGAATCGAACCTGTGTCTACCGCTTAGGAGGCAGTTGTACTATCCACTGTACTATGGCGAGAACTAAAAACAGGGGACTAGCTTACCATCCGCAGAGAGTGAGCAAGGTGTTTGCGACATCGACCATCATCTCAGGCCTTAAGTAAGCAGCAAACACCAAAGCAAGTAATACCAAGATCAAAACTTTAATTACTATGGGTCGTTGAAAAAATGAGATCATCACAATCTTACTCATGACGCAGCAGTGGCGGAGCCCTGCGGAGCTCTCACCAATTCTTTTTCTTTGATGGGGATGTTTACAAGCGCAGCAATAACACTCAAACCAATCGCAATCATCCAAACTATGTTGTAAGAGCCTGTGACATCAAACAAATAGCCGCCAAAATAAGCGCCCATAAAGCCGCCGATTTGATGAGAGAAAAAGGCGAAGCCGGACAGCATCGATAAATACTTCACGCCAAAAATATGGGCGACAATGCCATTGGTGAGCGGCACAGTTGAGAGCCACAAGAAACCCATAAACGCCGCAAATAAATAAGCGGTGACTGAGCTTAATGGCAAAAGAATAAATGCAGCGATCACTATGGCTCTTGCTCCATAGATGTAAGCCAATAAAAGATGCTTCGGCACTGTCTGACCCAACTTACCTGCAAAGTAAGTGCCAAAGATATTGAATAAGCCAATCAGTGCTAAAGCAATCGTCGCCACTTCAGGGCGACCCACATCAGGATAGGTCGCAGACATATCTTTGAGATAAGGAACTAAGTGCGCTCCAATAAAAACCACTTGAAAGCCACACACCAAATAACCAAAAATCAACAATTGAAAGCTGCGTTGCCCAAAAGCTTCCTTGATGGCTTGAACGATGGTTTGATTGTTGCCAGTTTGTGCTGGCTGGTAATTCTTTTCTCGCAGAATCAAGCTCAAGGGCACAATGAAGCTGGTTAAGATTGCCAAAATAATTAAAGAGTTTTGAATACCAAAATGAGTGAGCAGTTCTTGTTCAACCGGAATCATCAAGAACTGACCAAATGAACCCATCGCTGCTGCAATGCCCATTGCCCAGACGCGTTTCTCGGGCGGGCAGTTGCGGCCAATCACACCATACACAACACTGTAAGTGGTGCAGGCCAGGGCCAAACCTAAAACCACACCCGTGGTCATCACAAAGCCCAAGCTACTCGTTGATAAGCCTGATCCAATCAGTCCCAGTGTGTATAAAACACCGCCCAAAACCATTACCTTGTAGCCGCCAAAACGATCAGCTAAACCACCAAAGATGGGTTGGGTCATGCCCCATACCAAATTTTGAAGTGCGATAGCTAGAGCAAAAGTTTCTCTGCCCCAACCATTGGCTTGAGTGACCGGTAAATTGAATAAACCAAAGCCATGACGAATACCTACGGTCAGCGACACAATCAAGCCACCCACGAGTAATACTTTGGTGAGGCTCAGATTTGTG
>CAMBJN010000144.1 GCA_945867755.1 Polynucleobacter meluiroseus | reverse complement strand
TTATAAGGCAGTATTTAGTAGGAATTTTCTGATTTTTCTGTAAGAAATTTCCTACAATATTTAAGTTATGTAGTCTATTCAAACCTTTGTCAGTTTCGATATGTTTAGCTGGCTCAGCAACAGCTTGTTTTATATGCTACAGTGGTTTTAGCTCTTCTATGTAAGCCTTGTTTTACATCCTATTAGGAAATAAGCTATGAGACACACCCCCTCAAATCTTAGCGATCAAGTTGCAAAAAGATTCACTCTCTTACTAAGATGGACTGCAGATACATTTTTCAGCGGTCGATATGGTCATAGAGCTGTGGTTCTTGAGACAGTGGCAGCCGTTCCAGGAATGGTGGCTGGCATGTGGACACACCTAAAAAGTCTGCGCCAAATGAAGACAGGTTACGGCCCAAAGATTCGTACATTGTTGGCTGAAGCCGAAAATGAACGCATGCATCTCATGACATTTTTAGAGGTAGCCAAGCCAAACTGGATAGAGCGAATGATTGTCTTGATCGCTCAAGCAGTGTTTTGGCATTTATTTTTCTTTATTTATGTCTTTTTTCCAAGAACAGCGCACCGTATCGTGGGCTATTTCGAGGAAGAAGCCGTGATCAGTTACACGGATTATCTTGCGCAAATTGATGCCAATCCTGAACTCAATATTCCAGCTCCTGCCATTGCAATCGAGTACTGGAATTTACCTGCTAATGCCATGCTGCGCGATGTTGTGATCGCGGTGAGAGCAGATGAACAAGGTCACAGTGATGTCAATCATGCTTTTGCTGATGATTATGACAAAGGTATTGCAAGTTAACCTTTTAAATAAGATCAGTGATGCATTAATTTGATTGAAGCATGATCAACATCTGAGCTTCATCAATTACAGCAACACCCAACTCTTGAGCTTTTTCTAACTTGCTTCCGGCATCAGCGCCAGCAACCACGTAATGAGTTTTAGCAGAAACAGAGCCCGCCACCTTAGCGCCTGCTTTTTCTAAGAGCGCTTTAGCCTCATCACGCGACATGGTTGGCAATGTGCCGGTCAATACAAATGTTTTGCCGAGTAATTCTGGGTTGATCGTTGAAGTTTCTACTTCAAGCTCAATGCCTGATGCCAGTAGTTGCTCAACGACTTCTCTGTTGTGAGCTTCACTGAAGAAGCTGAGCAAGGACTTGGCTACCACAGGACCTACATCGTTGACTTGAAGCAATTCTTCTTCATTGACCGCCATCAGCTTATGAATCTGTCCAAAATGTTTGGCTAAATCTTTGGCCGTGCTCTCGCCAACGTGACGTATGCCTAGGGCAAAAATAAATCTGGCTAAAGTGTTTTTTCTGGATTTTTCGATTGATTGAAGTAAGTTCTCAGCGGACTTTTCGCCCATGCGATCTAAATTCGCCAAAGCCATTAGCCCCAAGCGATATAAATCAGCCGGAGTTCTAACAATCGATAGGTCGACTAACTGGTCAACAATCTTTTCACCCAAACCATCGATGTCCATGGCTCTGCGGTGAGCGAAATGCAAGAGTGCTTGCTTGCGCTGAGCTGGGCAAAATAAACCCCCACTACATCTTGCAACAGCTTCTTCTTCGGGCTTTTCAATGTGTGAACCACAGATGGGGCAAGATGTGGGCATCACAAAAGCAATGGCTGACGCTGGGCGTTTTTCTTTGATGGCTGATACGACCTCAGGAATCACATCCCCTGCACGACGCACCACCACAGTGTCCCCAATATGAACGTCTTTGCGACGAACCTCATCTTCATTATGCAAAGTCGCATTGGTGACAGTCACACCACCAACCACCACTGGTGAGAGTCTGGCCACAGGAGTGATTGCCCCTGTTCTGCCCACTTGGACATCAATACCCAAAACAGTTGTCAGGGCCTCTTGGGCTGGATATTTATGGGCTACCGCAAACCTCGGGGCTCTTGAGACAAATCCCAGATCCTCTTGCAGCTCTCTTGAGTTAACTCTGTAAACCACGCCATCAATGTCATAAGGCAGCTGGTCTCGCAAGGCGCTGATGGACTGGTAAAAACTCATCAAACCATCAATTGATTGAACCACGGCGCGATGCTCACAAACAGGTAAACCCCATGATGCATAAAGATCTAATAGCTCAGCGTGTGTTTTGGGGATAAAGCTCGAGGGCTCGCACTGACCGATGCCATACGCATAAAAAGACAAGGTGCGTTGTGCGGTGATTCTTGAGTCTAGTTGACGCAAACTGCCTGCCGCAGCATTTCTGGGATTGGCAAAAGTTTTTTCAGATTTAGTGATCGCAGCTTGATTCAAACTTTCAAAGTCTTTATGACTCATAAAGACTTCACCGCGCACATCCAAAATCTTAGGATGTGATGCACCTTTTAATCTCAAAGGAATTGCTTTAATTGTTCTGATGTTGGCAGTGACATCTTCACCACTGTAGCCATCACCACGTGTGGCAGCTTGGGTGAGAAGACCATTTTCATAACGCAAGGAGATGGCTAGACCATCAAACTTCAGCTCAACAGCATATTCAACGGTGCTTAAATTCAGACCTTCACGACAACGCTTATCAAATGCTTCAGCTTCTTTGTCTTCCAATGCATTATTTAGGGAAAGCATCGGAACTACATGTTTGACTTCAGAAAAAAGATCGCTGGCCTGTCCGCTCACTCGCTGTGATGGTGAATCAGGAGTGATCCAATCAGGATGTTCGTTCTCAATGGCCAATAGCTCTCGGTAGAGCTTATCGTATTCAACATCGGGAAGTTTTGGGTCATCAAGAACGTAGTAGGCATGATCTAAGCTTACCAACTCGTCTTTCAGCCAGGCATATCGGGCCGAATCAGCCATAAGAACCTAAGAATAGAGTCTGCTTGCAGCAGCAGAACCTGCAGGAATACCTTGAATCGTCATCGCTTGATAAATCTCTTCAAGCTGACCCTTGATGGTAGTGATGGCCTCCTCTACCAATGGTCTTCCGGCATCATCGACCAAATGACCGTTGAGTGCTTCAGCCAATAGTTCTGCATCATCGAGCATCAATTGAAACGGCGCAATCTCATAAGTTACGTGAGGCAGACTCAATAGCAGTGTCACATGCTGAATATTTGATTGACTCAAATCATCGCGCAAAAAATTGGCTTGATCAGCAATCAATTTGTAGATAGTTGTATTTGCAGCAATGCGCTGATACTCACGACCATCACGCGACAACAAGAACCCCGCCTTGTTTGCGACATTCTGAATCGTCATCAAGTTCCACAAACCATCTTTTGGAACCACGGTAATACTCACTTGAATATCACACCTCGCCGCAAAATCATCCAAGCTCTTGGCAGACTCAATAATGTCATTGTGAGATGCTAAATCTAACTCAGCATCCAAGGCATTGGAAAGCAATTGTGCTTTTGAAACAAAGTCTGATAAATCAACCATGCCAATCGGTCCAGATCGATTGGCTAATTGAATGGCCATTTGAAGTTCAGTAAAACTTTTCTCAGATGTAATAGATTGCCACACAGCATCGGTGCTCAAGCCCTCGTGCAACCAAGTAAATTGAGTATTTTTAGGCCAATCAGATAAATGACCCAAAATTTCTAGGC
>CAMBJN010000143.1 GCA_945867755.1 Polynucleobacter meluiroseus | reverse complement strand
CTTAGGATCAATGTTCTCATCCAATTCACCGATCACTGTTTTGAATTCGCCTTTGGTGAATTCTGAAACTGGTGATGTGGCGTCTTTGTTTCTCAACAAAGATTTTGGAGTCATGATGATCAATGGTTTGCGGAACTGACGAATCATCTGACGACGCAACAAGTGGAAGATTTGTGATGCAGTGGTTGGCTGAACAACTTGCATGTTCATGTCAGCGCATAACTGCATGAAGCGCTCAGGACGTGCTGATGAGTGCTCAGGACCCTGACCTTCATAACCGTGAGGCAACATGAGCACGAGACCATTGGCGCGACCCCACTTCACTTCGCCAGAGGCGATGAATTGGTCGATCACCACTTGAGCGCCATTAACGAAGTCACCGAACTGGGCTTCCCAAATGGTCAAGGTGTTTGGTTCTGCTGCTGCGTAACCGTATTCAAATCCTAAAACTGCTTCTTCTGAAAGAATCGAGTCGATCACTGTGAAGTTGGCTTGACCATCCGCAACGTTTTCTAGAGGAACGTAGGTACCGATGTCCCACTTTTCGCGATTTTGATCATGGATCACAGCGTGACGGTGCGTGAATGTGCCACGGCCTGAGTCTTCACCTGATAAACGAATCGGGTAACCGCTCGCGACCAATGAAGCAAACGCCATGTGCTCGCCCATACCCCAGTCAACGTTGACTTCGCCACGACCCATGGCCGCACGATTGTTGAGTACGTTTTCAACGAGGTTGTGTGGTTTAAAGCCTTCTGGCACTTTTGTGATGCGTTCTGCCAAGCGTTTCCACTCAGCCAAAGGAATCGCTGTGTCGGCTGAGTCTGTCCATTTCTTGTTCAAGAATGGTGACCAATCAACCGCGAACTTGCCTTTGAAGTTAGAGATCACTGGATCCACGGTGTGCTTACCAGCATCGGTCGCCACGCGATAGGCCTTGACCATTTCGTCACCGCCACCAGCTTCTAATACGCCTTGGGCTTCTAGTTTGTCGGCATACAGCTTGCGAGTACCAGGATGTTGCGCAATCTTTTTGTACATCAAAGGCTGCGTCAAGGCTGGAGTGTCTTGCTCGTTGTGACCTAATTTACGGAAACAGATGATGTCGATCGCCACGTCTTTTTTGAAGGTGTTGCGATATTCAACCGCTAATTGAGTGGCGAACACCACTGCTTCAGGGTCATCACCGTTGACGTGCAATACAGGCGCCTCGATTGTTTTCAAGATGTCTGTACAGTAAAGCGTTGAACGCATATCGCGTGGGTCTGATGTGGTGAAACCAATTTGGTTGTTGATCACGATGTGGATCGTGCCACCTGTGTGATAACCACGAACCTCAGCCATCGCCAATGTTTCTTGAACCACGCCTTGACCAGCAATCGCTGCATCCCCGTGTACCAAGATAGGCATCACTTGAGCGCCCGTTGTGTCGCCACGACGATCCATACGGGCACGCACTGAACCTTCAACCACTGGGTTCACGATCTCTAGGTGAGATGGGTTGAACGCCAATGACAAATGCACAGGTCCGCCAGGAGTCGAAACGTCGCTTGAGAAACCTTGGTGGTATTTAACGTCACCTGCAGGTAGATCTTCCGGAGCGGTGTGATCGAATTCAGCGAACAAGTCTTTGGGCATTTTGCCCAAGGTGTTCACTAATACGTTCAAGCGACCGCGGTGAGCCATGCCGATCACGATTTCTTGTATACCGGCTGCGCCAGCCACTTTGAGCACTTCATCCATCGAAGCGATGAAACTTTCACCACCTTCTAATGAGAAACGCTTTTGGCCCACATACTTTGTGTGCAAGTAACGCTCTAAGCCTTCAGCAGCTGTTAAGCGCTCAAGAACTTGTTTTTTCTTTTCTGGTGAGAAGCTAGGAGTTGATCTCGCAGCTTCTAATTTTTCTTGCCACCAACGCTTGATCTTTTGATCAGTGATGTACATGAACTCAGCACCGATGGTGCCTGAGTATGTTTGGCGCAAGTTTTGCAACAACTCACGCAAAGGCATGTTGTCTTTGCCAAAGAAGGTGTTACTGGTATTAAAAACGATGTCCATGTCAGCATCACCCAAACCGTAGAAGGCAGGATCGAGCTCTGGAATATTTGGGCGCTCAGTGCGCTTGAGTGGGTCTAAATCAGCCCAACGGTTGCCAACGTTGCGGTGAGCAGCGATGAGCTGTTGCACTCCAACGCGTTTGCGACCTAGATCTGAATCAGCAGAGTCGTTGATGACACGAATCGGACCTTGCTTTGCACGCGGTGCAAAAGCATTGACCACTGGGGCATGAGGTACATCGTGTTTGGTTGACCCATCAACAGCAGGCACTAGTTGAACATTGTCAAAATATTCACGCCAATAGTCTGTGACAGAAGCTGGATTTGCAAGATAGGCTTCGTAGAGTTCTTCTACGTAAGGCGCGTTACCGCCGAAGAGGTACGAGCTACCCCTGTATGACTGCATCATATTGCTCACCTTTCATCGGGTATCCCGAGTTTGTAGTGGGTTAAACCTTCCGCGACACGGCTTGACCGGTTAGCGGATTGCGTACAAATTGTAATTACAACGGAAACATTTCCGTTATTGATAGCTTAACACTTTCAGCGCTGATTTGTATGCCTTTTTTAACAAAAGTTACTTTAAAACCAATGCTTATCGCGCACTTTTAGTTTTTTCCTTAACAAATTGATTACTTTTGTCAGCTTCTTGTAGGAAATTTCCTACAAGAAAATCAGAATCGTCTGATTACATGACAAAAAAATTAAATATACGATTTCAGGTCCTTTCATCAATTAATAAGAAAGTATCAGATGGACCTTAATAACGAAGCAAATCCTAAGGATTTCTTGAGTACTCGCGAAACCGCGAAGCATCTTCAAGTGTCATTAGGTACCGTCCAAAAGATGGTTGAAACCGGCGAGTTACTGGCTTGGAAAACCCGAGGTGGTCACCGTCGTATCTTGATGTCTTCATTAGAGCAGTTGTTAACTCGGCGCAGGATGGGTATCCGTGAACGCTGTGGCAATCAGTTTTTGCTCTTGTGTATTTTGCGAACCGAGGATCAATTCAAAGATTTCCAGAAATTCGTGGAACCTTGGGAGTCTTCAGTGGATTTGCATTTGTGCCATGACACCTTGGAAGCCCTGATGCAATCAGTTTCTTTGGCACCCGATGTGATTTACCTGGATTGGCAGATCAGCCCTGTTGAGCAAGTGCATTTACTGCATTACTTGCAGAAAAACTTGCACACCAGGCACATCCCTACTTTGATCGAAGCTGGCTTCTTAAAACTGCACCCGCAGGTCTTGCAGATACCTCCAGAAATCAAAGACTATCCCCCAAACAAAGAACCTAAGATTTTGACCAATGCCATGATCAGGGGCTACAAGAAAGATAAGCTGGTTTCTGGCAAAGGTGAGGTGAATTTGCTTTACGCCCACAAGATGGAGACCCTGATTTTGGATTGCCTGGTGCAGAAATGCGAAGAGACTGGAATATAAGGTCTGGAGGTAAAAGGTCTAGAAACAGAAGATCCTAATAAATAGGATCTTGCAGTAGAAATTTTGGGGAAATTATGAGTTTGGATGAATAAAAGGCCTGTT
>CAMBJN010000142.1 GCA_945867755.1 Polynucleobacter meluiroseus | reverse complement strand
GGCCAATGGTATTTCTAGTGCTTTGTATAACACTGCCTTTGGCTTACTGATTGCGATTCCTGCGTATGCAGGATGGAGAGGTCTCAAAGCAATGGCTGAAAAGCGCCAACGTGAGTGTGACTCGGCTGCAAAAAAATTACTCGCTCACTTAAATAGTATTTGATTGAGTCGTCATGCTTTTTCGTCAAAATAACCGCAGCTTTTTCTCCTCAGAAAAATCAAGCGTCCCTAACAGTCAACAACAGGCTCCTGAAATCAACTTAATTGCTTTCATCGATGTTTTGTTGGTGATTTTGATCTTCTTGATGATTTCTACAACCTTCACACGCTATCAAGAGTTATCCATCACCTTGCCAGCTGCTGAAGGGGCTGCATCAAAAAGCAAGCCAAAAGATATTTCTGTTGCGATCTCTTCAGATGGTCGAGTTGCCATTGATGGAAGGCGAGTGGCCATTGATCAGTTGGTGCAAAGTTTGAGTCAATCAGCCAAAAATACTGGAAGTGACAATGGTCCGGTTGTGATCATTGCTGCAGATGGCAAAGCGCCTCATCAAGCAGTGATGCAAGTGATGGAAGCGGCGCGCAATGCAAATTTACCGAACATCGTATTTGCCACTCAATCAAAGTCAAAGTAGCATTGGCACCATGAGCCAACACAAACATACACAAGCCCCTGCATTTTGGGAAAAAAGAGGTTTAAAAGCTCTACTGCTGTGGCCCATATCGCTTATTTTTGACTGGCTAGTAAATCTCAGAAAAGCTCTTTATGACCTGGGTATAGTCAAAAGCAACTCCATTCCAGTACCGCTTGTGATCGTTGGGAATATTCGTGTGGGTGGCACAGGTAAAACCCCAACCGTTTTAGCAATTGCAAAAGCTTTGCACCAGCATGGTTTTAAGCCGGGCCTTATTTCTCGAGGCTATAAAAGTAATTCATCGAATCTAAAGTTAACCCCTGAGGAAGTCACTCCAGAATCATTACCATCGGAGCACGGTGATGAGCCTTGCTATATGGCCCAGGAGTTAGCCCATCAAAAAACTCCCGTCATGGTTCATAGCAACCGTGGCGATGCAGCAAAAGCATTGTTGATCAAATATCCTGAGACAAATGTGATCATCAGCGATGATGGTTTGCAGCATTACAAACTCAAACGCTGGCCTGCCAGAGAGGGTGGGAGAGATATTGAACTCGTGATACGGGATGATAGAGGAGAGGGCAATCAATGGCTGATGCCCGCCGGACCTCTTCGAGAAAACTCCCATCGACCGCGTGACTTCACTTTGAATATTGGTAGTGGTGAATCTATCGCAAATAAAGCGGCTAAAGCTGTACCACCCTACTTTCAGGACGCCCCCAATTTTGTGCTGTCCGTTAAAACAGATCAGCTGTATCAACTCACAGCACCAAGTCGTCGAATGGCCTTGAATGACATCACTCAACTGTTAAATCCTGATGAGGTCATTGAGAGGCAAATATTGGCTGCGGCAGGCATGGGCAACCCAAAGAAATTCTTTGATTTATTGAGGTCTAATGGCTTGAAATTTGAAGAAATGGCATTGCCCGATCATTTTGACTTCTCCACCAATCCATTCAAAGAAAATACTGCAAAAGTGATACTCATCACTGAGAAGGATGCCGTAAAATGCAAGCAACTCAACGAATATAAGGATGATGAGCGTATCTGGATTTTGCCCATAACAGTGGATTTGCCAAATGACTTTGTTGCGCAAATGGTTGAGATTTTAAAAAGGCCTAAACCTTAATTAAAGTCTTAATCTTAGGTTTAGCTTTAGCCGCATTCACCACTTGTTAAGATAATCCAATCACTCACTTGCTGACACATCATGGATAAACGTTTACTTGATATTTTGGTTTGCCCAATTTGCAAATCACCTTTACATCACGATGTTCAGGCGAATGAACTAATTTGCAAAGCTGATCAATTGGCTTTTCCGATTCGCGAAGACATTCCAGTCATGCTGATCAGTGAGGCACGCGAACTAAACGCTTCTAAATAAGCCTTAGTAAAGAAAAACTATAAAAGCAAAATTCAATGAAGCCTAACATTCCATTCTTGGTTGTGATTCCTGCGCGCTTAGCCTCGACTCGCTTACCCAATAAACCATTGGCTGATATTGCCGGTAAGCCCATGGTGGTCAGAGTGGCAGAGCGTGCACTGATGTCTGGAGCCTCGCGAGTAGTGATCGCAGTCGACGATCAAAGTATTTTTGATGCTTGCAAGGCACACGGTCTAGATGTGATGCTCACCAGCAAAGATCATTCCACAGGCACTGATCGATTGAGTGAAGTTGTTAGAAAACTCAATTTGCAAGATGATGAAATCGTTGTCAATGTGCAAGGAGACGAGCCTTTGATACCCCCTGACTTGATCACCGATGTTGCAAAAACACTCTCGCAACACCCTCAAGCATCGATTACAACCACAGCATTGGCCATCCATGACCCCGCTGAAATCAACAATCCCAATGTGGTTAAAGTGGTCATGAACCAGTCTCATCAGGCACTTTATTTTTCACGCTCTGCTATTCCGTTTAGTCGCAATCCTGAGCAGTGCCAAACTCAGTACTACCGGCATATCGGTATGTACGCTTATCGAGCCAGCTTTTTGAAGAAATTCTCACAACTCCCACCATCGCCCATCGAAGAGGCAGAGGCCCTAGAGCAGTTAAGAGCACTGTGGCATGGTCACACCATACAAGTTTTACTGACTGATAAGGCTCCACCCCCAGGCGTAGATACAACAGAGGATTTAGAGCGAGTTCGCCAAATTTTTGCTAGCCTGGGTAAGCCCTAGGTTCAAAAAATAGCCTTCAAGGGTAAATAATGGGAAAATCTTCCCAGCTATTAGAAAGAGTCAGTAAGCTGTCAAGTAATCAGCCTACTCTTATACTTTTTTAAATTTTGCATTACCTGATTCAATAATCAAAAGGGAGTTAACCATGCGATTGATCCTATTGGGCGCACCAGGCGCTGGAAAAGGCACGCAGGCTAAATTTATTTGTGAGAAATTTGGCATCCCCCAAATTTCCACTGGTGACATGCTCCGTGCAGCTGTTAAGGCTGGCACTCCACTTGGTATCGAAGCTAAAAAAGTGATGGATTCTGGTGGTTTGGTTTCTGATGAAATCATTATTGGCCTGGTTAAAGACCGTTTAACTCAGGCTGACTGTGCCAAGGGTTATCTCTTTGATGGTTTCCCACGCACCATTCCTCAGGCGCAAGCCATGAAAGATGCGGGAGTACCAATTGACTACGTTCTTGAAATCGACGTACCGTTCAGTGCCATCATCGATCGCATGAGCGGCCGTCGTGTTCACGTTGCTTCAGGCCGCACTTACCACGTCACATTTAACCCACCAAAAATCGCTGGTAAAGATGATGAAACTGGAGAAGAGTTGATTCAGCGCGAAGATGACAAAGAAGAGACGGTTAAAAAGCGTTTAGATGTTTATGACGCTCAAACAAAACCATTGGTTGAGTACTATTCCAGCTGGTCTAAGAATGGTGATCCAGCGACTAAAGTTTCAGCCCCTGCTTATCGAAAAATTGAAGGCACTGGTTCAGTCGACGCCATTACTGCGAACGTATTTGCTGCACTGAAATAAATTTAAAAGCTCTTATGAGAAAGCC
>CAMBJN010000141.1 GCA_945867755.1 Polynucleobacter meluiroseus | reverse complement strand
GCAAATACTTCATTGGTGTCTTTGCAGACACCAGAATCGACCAAGAATCTGGCGAAATGGGTTCTTGATACAAGCTCGGGGTTGCCCACGAATTGCAAAGCGCCCTCGTAGGCATTTTTAATGCCGACTTGATCGAGTTGCGCTGCAATGGCTTTGGCTCGATTGGTGCGACCGTTTCTGGTCTGATAGAGGCCTTCAGTCAAGGCAGTATTGGTGTGGTCAATCCCCAAGCCGACGATGTGGACTGTTTTCGAAGACCAAGTCACTGAGATTTCCACGCCAGAGATGTATTGCATGCCAAGATCTTCGGCGGCTTTTTTAGCGCGTTCTTGACCGCTTATTTCATCATGGTCCGTCAAAGACCAGGTTTGCACACCATTGGCATGCGCACGACTTGCCAGGGCTTCTGGGGTCAAAGTCCCATCAGAAACCACGGAATGGCAATGCAAATCGGCATTGATTGTGTGCATAAGTCTATTTTACTTGCCTATTACCAATTACGCTCAAAGTTTGAAGGTTTGTTAAAGGCATGACATCTAGAAGTTTTTTGTTGCAGGCGTGCAATATTTAATTGCTTGGAATGTTTAGTTTTTTACGCAATTGATAACCTACTTTTTGACGTTTGCGTGGCCGTACTTGTTTTTTACCTTGCCTGAACTCCATGTATTTAGCAAAGATAGCAAGAGCAACGATAACAACACCATAAACGGTCAGTCTCATTTGGTCTTCTGTTAATAAATCCATTAATTAGTCTCCGATTGTTTTTGTGTGGTGCTTAATAAAATAAAAATGACACCGATGATTGTTATAAATAGAATGGCGTATAAATCTCGAAATCCTTTGAAAAAGTAGGATAGGAAAATTTCAGCAAACATGACTGCACTGATTCCTTGAAATACACCCGTCAAATTACTCCAATAAAATTTCATCGTTCCTCCTTTAAGAAGGAACAAACATAAAATTTTTTGACATTCTTGTATGTCAGCTATTTGCTGAAAATAAGTCAGAAATTTCTGACTTATTTTTATTGCCAACAGAATTCGATTCCCCACCTAAATACGATTACGGTTTGTTTTATTGAAATTAGTTGTTATTGAAATTTAATACTACTTATTATAAGTAATATTAAATAAAGTCGTTGCGCAAGTTGAGCCGAAATTGTTTCCGAATTAAGTCAAACTGGTATAAACGATGCGCCTAGGCGCCTCAAGGTAGTCCTTGGATTGCATTTCCACAATGCGTGAGACGGTTCTGTGGAACTCATTGGCCATGGGGCCTTCGGTGTAGAGCAATTCTGCTGCCACCTCTGCCGAAATGATGAGTTTGACCTTGTGGTCATAAAAGACATCAATCAACCAAGTGAAGCGGCGCGCTTCACTCGACATTTTGGGTGGCATGTGTGGCACTTCTGATAGAAGTACCGTGTGAAAGCGTTTTGAAATCTCTAGGTAATCGTTTTGAGATCTTGGTCCACCACACAAAGTTTTAAAGTTGAACCAAGCTACGCCACCGGCTCTGCGCACAGTGTTGATTTCTCTTGATTCAATGAAAAGCTTTGAGTTTTCTTCGTCGTGCGCTTCAGCAATTTTGTTAAAAATACCATCCATGGTGTTAGCAGTTTCCGCACCCAAGGGTGTGAAATAGGCTTGCACTTGTTCCATGGCTTTTTGGCGGTAGTCGATGCCTGCATCGACGTTCATGATGTCTAAATTTTCTTGCAACAAGGCAATGGCTGGCAAGAGGCGGTCACGGTGCAAGCCATCTGGGTACAGAAGATCGGGACGGTAGTTGGAGGTCATGATGAATTGGACGCGGTGCTTGAACAAAGATTCAAGAAGTTTGTACAAGATCATGGCATCAGCCACATCGCTCACATGAAATTCATCAAAACAAATCAAGCGGTATTTTTTAGCAATGTTTATACCCAAGGCATCCAATGGGTTTGCTTGACCACTGAGTTCATGGAGTTCGCGGTGCACTTCACGCATGAACTCATGAAAGTGCAAGCGGGTTTTTTTCTCAAGTGGTGATGCTTCGTAGAAGCAATCCATCAAAAATGATTTTCCGCGCCCCACCCCACCCCAGAGGTAAATGCCGCGGGGTAGATCTGGAAAGCGCACCATTTTTGTCAAAGTGTTGCTGCGCACATCTTTGTAGGCAAACCATTCGTCTTGACAAGCTTGCAAGCGATCAATCACGGCCAGCTGAGCAGAATCGCTGCTATAGCCTCGCTTGATCAGTTGTTGTTGGTAGAAATCAACGACTTTGATGATTGGTCTTTGGGGGCTATCCATTTGAATGCTGTTTGTTTGTTTGTCTATTTAATTAATTATTGTTTGTTTAATTTTTATGCAAATGCTGTTTTTAAACACTGTCACTAAAAGTAATTGGGGATCTATAAACCATCTGTGTTTATCGATCCCCAATTTTGTCACTGTTGATGAAGCAACATCACGTGCATCACATGTTCAGTGCACGTTTGTCAGTCGCCAAAGCTGCTTCTCTCACGACTTCTGACAAGCTTGGGTGTGGATGGCAAACGCGGCCGATGTCTTCAGCGGCTGCTTTGAATTCCATCGCCACAGCGGCTTCAGCGATCAAGTCTGAGGCTGCTGCACCAACAATGTGAACACCGAGGATCTCATCCGTTTGTGCGTCGGCTAAAACTTTCACGAAACCATCGGCAGAACCCATGCCCAAGGCACGACCATTGGCCGCGAATGGGAACTGGCCTGGCTTGTAGGCACGGCCTTCAGCTTTTAGTTGCTGTTCGTTTTTACCAACCCAAGCGATCTCAGGAGATGTGTAGATCACCCAAGGAATGCAGTTGTAATCAATGTGTGGCTTTTGACCAGCGATCACTTCAGCCACCAAGACACCTTCGTCTTCAGCTTTGTGTGCCAACATCGGGCCACGCACCACATCGCCCACCGCGTAAACGCCAGGAGCTGAAGTGGCACAAGTGTGATCATCGATAGGAATGAAACCGCGCTCATCCACTTTTAAGCCGATGGCTTCTAAGTTCAAACCTTGAGTATTTGGTACGCGACCCACTGACACAATCAAACGATCACATTCAAGTTTTTGCGCAGCACCCTTGCTGTCTGTGTAAGCCACAGACACACCTTTTTTAGAGGCTTTGACTTCGCCAATCTTCACACCTAAGTTGATGTTCAAGCCTTGCTTAAGAAATAGTTTGTGAGCTTCTTTGGCAACGCCTTCATCGCAAGCACCCAAGAAACTTGGCAATGCTTCCAAGATCGTGACTTCAGCACCCAAACGACGCCATACTGAACCCAACTCAAGGCCAATCACGCCCGCGCCAATCACACCTAGTTTCTTAGGAGTGGCGCCAAACTTGAGAGCACCTTCGTTGTCACAAATCAATTCGTTATCAACCGGCATGCCTGGCAAATGACGAGCTTTAGAACCTGTGGCGATGATGACGTTTTTAGCGGTGACTGTGCCAGCGTCTTTACCGTCTACTTTGATTTGGTAACCATCAGCACCTTTACCAGCAAATGAGGCATGACCTCTTAACAAAGTGATTTTATTTTTGCGGAACAAGAACTGAATACCACCAGTCATCTTGCCAACGATGTCGTCTTTGCGAGCAATCATTTTTTTCACATCGATGCTGGCATCTTTAACATTGATACCGTGATCAGCAATGTGATGAGCGACGTTCTCAAACTCTTCAGA
>CAMBJN010000140.1 GCA_945867755.1 Polynucleobacter meluiroseus | reverse complement strand
CAGCTTCTTCGGTGTAACCCAAACGTTGCATTAAACGAGCCAAGAACTCTGCTTCTAGCTCTGGGTCATTCGGACGATTGGTCCACATAATTTGCGACTTGTCATTACCAGTCAATTCTTCAATCGCACCACGATGGGTGATGTAGATCTCAGTTTCACCTTTGCTATTGACTTCTATGCGCGTGCGGAACTTGTCGCGCTCACCAGTAGAGTAAATGGAGTCCAATACTTTGCCTAATGTGCGACGAATAAAGTCTTGGGGAATCTTGGCGCGGTTTTCTGCCCAATCAGTTTCCATGATGCCGGTTTCTGGTGAGTCAGTTAAGAGAATGAATCCTGTCTCTTGCCAAAACTCACGCACACTTGGATATAAATCTTTGGCAGGCTTTGAAACCACCAACCAACGACGATTACCTTCACGTTCGATTTTCATACCAGACACCGCTGGCAATATTGCCTCTTTACCTGTTGGCCTACCTTTAACAGCTGTGCTGTAACCAGATAGAGTGGCGCCACCATCAGGCACCACGTAACGTTTGTCGCCACCCATGGCGGTCATGTCTGGTGGAAACGCCAAGTTAGGACCCTTCTTTTCGCCAGCAGATTTGTAATCAATGGTGTCACCAGAAAACGTGGTGGTGCAAGCAGAGGTCAAGAGGCCAGTTGCTAAAACTGACATCAGCAGCACGCTTGATTTAATTGATATGCGACGCATAAGTTTTCCTAAGTTATCGAACGATTATTTTGACATTAAGCCAGCGCCCATCAGCGCTTGCTTGACTTGTTCTTGAGCACTTGCCACCAAGGTGGTGAGTGGTAGACGAATGCCTGGCTTCATTTTGCCCATCGCTGTCAAAGCCCACTTGACCGGAATCGGGTTGGCTTCTACAAACATGGCTTTATGAACCGGCAGTAATTTGAATTGGATTTCTTTGGCGCGTGCCACATCACCGGCCATGGCAGCCACGCACAGTTCATGCATGAGCTTTGGTGCCACGTTGGCTGTCACAGAAATATTGCCGCGACCACCCATCATCATGAGCAATAGTGCCGTTGGATCATCGCCTGAGTAAACCGCAAAGTCTTTACATCCAGCTTCTTCTAAACCAGCAATTAACTGAATGCCGCGATCCAGATTACCGGTCGCATCTTTGATACCCACGATGCCTGGCACTTTGGCCAAACGAATCGCAGTTTCTGTTGCCATGTCTGCCACCGTGCGACCAGGCACGTTGTACAAAATAACTGGCAGATCAACTTTTTCAGCGATTGTTTTGAAATGCTGATACATGCCTTCTTGGGTTGGCTTGTTGTAATAAGGCACAACTTGCAAGCTGGCATCAGCGCCTACTTTTTTTGCATATTCGGTGAGTTCAATCGCTTCGCTGGTTGAATTACCGCCAGTGCCTGCGATGATTGGAATGCGTTTAGCAGTGTGCTCAACAGTGACTTTAATCAGTTCACAGTGCTCTGCAACTGAAACTGTGGGTGATTCACCAGTGGTACCAACGATCACGATGCCATCGGTGCCCTCTGCAATGTGCCAATCAATCAACTGGCGTAAACCAGGCAAATCTAGACTGCCATCGGCATGCATGGGCGTGACAATGGCTACCAAACTTCCTGAGATATTTTTAGCTAATTTAGTCATGGTTTTGATTGTAGCGGAACAGCACAGACTCTCTGCACACAAGCGGGTTTAGGCTGACTGACCGTGAGGTCCTCATAGGCCAAAATCCTCATATTTGAGGCAAAAACGAGCAGTTCATTGGGTTTTAATAAAAAGTCAGGATTACTGGGTTTACCGAAGGCCTCATTGCCAAGGGCGAAGGTTTCGTAAATCAAAACCCCTTGAGAATTCAATAAATTAGGCAATTTTTGCAAAAAAGGACGGTAAAGGTAATTGGTCACAATCACCGCGTCAAATGACCCTAAATGGTCTAGAGACCAGGTATCGGTTTCTAAATCAATGGCTTCAATCTGAATTGCTAGATCGGGGTGATTGTTCTTGATTTGCTGCAAAGATGCCAGATCTCGGTCAATCGCCATCACCTGAAAGCCTTGCTGGGCTAACCAAACGGCATGGCGACCACTGCCGCAGGCGTAGTCCAACACACGCCCACCTGCTTTGATCTTTGATGTGTGAGCTTGTACCCAGTCAGAAGCTGGAACATTTAACTTTTGGTGAGACTTAACTGTAATCAAGTCCCATGGCCTCGCGCACATCGCGCATCGTTTCTTGAGCAGACTTGCGAGCTTTATCGCAACCATCAGCGATGATGGCGCGCAATAAGCTTGGATCATCTAAATAAGTTTGCGCACGTTCCATCATGGGTTGTTGTTCTTTTAGAATCGCATCAATCACGGGTTGTTTGCATTCCAAGCAACCAATGCCGGCACTCTTACAACCTTTTTCTGCCCAAGCTTTGGTTTCGTCGCTGGAATAAACCGCATGCAATTGCCACACTGGGCAACGAGCAGGATCACCCACATCGGTTTTACGGATGCGAGCAGGATCGGTTGGCATGGTTTTGATTTTTTTCTCAACGGATGCCGCATCTTCACGCAAGGTAATTGTGTTGCCATAAGACTTGGACATTTTTTGGCCATCCAAACCAGGCATGCGAGATTCTTGCGTTAAGAGTGCTTGTGGCTCAGCCAAGATGATTTTTCTAGAGCCTTCTAAGTAACCGAATAAACGTTCACGGTCACCCATCGATAAACTTTGTGCATCGGCCAATACTGCGTGGGCCTGTTCCAGCGCTTCTTCATGACCTTTTTCTTGGAACTCGGTTCTGAGTTCAAGGTATAGCTTGGTGCGCTTGCTGCCTAATTTTTTAACTGCTTCCAAGGCTTTTTCTTCAAAGCCTGGCTCGCGACCATACAAGTGATTAAAACGACGCGCGACTTCACGGGTCATTTCCACGTGAGGCACTTGATCGTCACCCACTGGCACGAGTTGTGCACGGTAGATCAAGATGTCTGCAGCTTGTAGTAACGGGTAGCCCAAGAAACCATAAGTCTGAAGATCTTTTTCTTTGAGCTTTTCAATTTGATCTTTGTAGGTCGGCACTCGCTCTAACCAGCCCAAGGGTGTGCCCATCGATAGCAATAAGAATAGTTCTGCGTGCTCCGGCACTTTGCTCTGAATGAACAAGGTTGCTTGTGTTGGATCCACGCCCGCTGCCAACCAATCGATGACCATGTCCCAAACTGATTTTTCAATCACCTCAGGAGTTTCATAGTGCGTGGTTAAAGCGTGCCAATCTGCCACAAAAAAGTAGCATGGGTATTCGGCTTGAAGCTTTAACCAATTTTTAAGAACACCGTGATAGTGACCTAAGTGCAGAGCGCCGGTTGGACGCATACCTGATAAAACTCGTTCAGAAAACATATATCTCTTATTGAAGCTCCAACCAAACAGGTTGTAATTGTGATGGCAGATTAGGCAGTGTGCCCAAATCTACATGGCTCTCAGTCGGACTATGAAAATCAGACCCTCTGGAAGCCAAAAAACCATACTGAAGTGCTACTTTAGCAAATGTTTTGTACTCGTCCTTGGTATGGCTGCCAGTAACCACTTCGATACCTCGGCCACCCATGTCTTTGAATTGACTAAAAAGCTCATCCAATTGCACGCTGGTGTAGCTGTAGCGGCCTGGATGGGCAATCACAGCAATGCCGCCCGCTTGGGTTATCCAGTTGACGGCATCGCTT
>CAMBJN010000139.1 GCA_945867755.1 Polynucleobacter meluiroseus | reverse complement strand
CAAAATAGCGCCGGCAATTGATCCCATGCCACCAATAACTACGACTGCAAAAACAACAATGATTAAATTTGATCCCATGACCGCGGTGACTTGGTAAATTGGTGCGGCCATAACGCCAGCAAATGCGGCAAGAGCGCAGCCAGCTCCATAAGTTAGGGTCACGATCAGCGGAACATTGACTCCAAGGGCTTGAAGTAATTTTGGATTTTCTGTGCCTGCCCGCAACAAACTGCCCAAGCTAGTTTTTTCAATGAAGAACCAAGTGGCAAAGCAAACAAGCAAGGCTAAAAATACCACCCAAAGACGGTAGTAAGGCATGAAGAGCTCACCTATCCTGATTCCGCCTTGCAATAAATCTGGAACCGGATAGCTATTGCCCAATGCTCCGAACCAATGGCGGAACATACCCTCTATCACCAATGCAAGACCAAAGGTCAGCAAGAGGCCATATAAGTGATCGAGATGATAAAGACGCTTTAGCATCGTTTTTTCAATCACGATGCTAAAAAGTCCTACGATCAATGGTGCTAGAAATAACGCTACGAAGTAATTCAACTGGAACTCAGGCATCCCAATCCAGCCTCCTAACTGCGTAAGGCCAATCCAAGCAACCATGGCACCCAACATATATTGAGCGCCATGGATAAAGTTGATCACGTTCAGCAAGCCAAAAATCACAGCCAAGCCCAAGCTCAACAATGCGTAGAAAGAACCATTAATAAGTCCAATCAGCAGTTGCGAGACAAGAGCTTGTGGTGTGATTCCAAGTAACTCAAACATGATTAGTTCGCTTTTACTTATTTAGTGACAAACTTACACTTAGATTGAGACAAGGGCAAAGTTGCATCCTTAGCAGCAATCACTTTAATCACTTTAGCGACATCGTTTGGATTTTTAGATTCATTAGGTTTTTTAACTTCTAACAAATACATGTCATGCTCAAATTTTCCATCCGCACGAATTTTGCCTTTGAAAAGACCATCGTTGATTTCAACTGCTTTCATTTGCTTAATGACTGCATCAGAATTATCAGTTTTAGTCGCTTCAACAGCTTTTAGATACTGCATTGTGGCGGAATAAACGCCTGCTTGAGGTGATGTTGGAACCTTACCTTTGAACTCTTTCATGAAGCGCTCAGCAAATTTTCGGTTGGCATCACTATGATCCCAATACCATCCCTCTGTAAATGTCATACCAGAGGTTTGCTTAAGTCCTAATGCTTGAATATCACTGGTGAACATCAAGAGCGGGACAATGGTTTGCTTAGAATTCATAATGCCAAGTTCAGCTGCTTGCTTCACAGATCCAATGGTGTCACCACCAGCATTTGCAAGAGCGATCACCTGGGCTTTTGAAGCTTGTGCTTGCGCCATGAATGATGAGAAGTCTTGCGTATTAATTGGGTGTTTTACGCCGCCCAAAACCTTACCGCCATTTGCATTCACCACTTCAGTTGAATCACGTTCCAAGGTATGACCAAAGGCATAGTCAGCAGTCACAAAGAACCAAGTTTTTTTACCTGAATCAACCACCGCTTTACCAGTGCCACGTGCCAAAGCATAAGTGTCATAAACATAATGAACACTGTAAGGGGTGCACTTTTCATTGGTGATTTGCAAAGATGCCGCGCCAGTAACGATTGATACTTTCTTAAATTGCTCAGCAACTTCCATCGCAGCCAACGCGGACGCAGTTGAAACGTTACCAACAATCATGTCGACTTTATCTCGCTCAAACATCTCGCGAGCTTTGGAACTTGCAAGGTCTGCTTTTGACTGGGTGTCTGCTGAAGTAATAACAATTTTCTTGCCCAATACTTGACCGCCAAAATCTCTAGCGGCCATTTGAGCAGCCAAAACACCACCAGGACCCTCAATCGCAGAATAGATTCCGGATAAGTCGGTCAAAACGCCGATTCTTATCTCATTATCAGAAACAGTTTGCGCTTGAACGGGCATCGATGCGGCCACAAATAAGGATGCGGCCAATGTTGCAATTGCAGTTTTTTTCATTTTAACTTCTCCTTTTGAACACATTTGTACAAATTAAACACCTAATAATTTTTTAAGCTCTTCTTGACTTGCCTCAAGTTGATTTTTTTCTACCACCTTAACAACTTGTCCATGCTCAATGACATAATTTTTGTCGGCAAGTTTTGAGGCAAAACGAAAATTCTGCTCTACCAATACGATTGTGAAACCCCGCTCTTTAAGAGCTTGCACTACCTCTGCTAACTTTTGCACAATGACCGGCGCCAGTCCTTCGGTAATTTCATCGAGTAACAGCAAATTTGCACCCGTTCTTAAAATTCGTGCGATTGCCAACATTTGCTGCTCACCACCCGAAAGTTTGCCTCCAGGGCTCGATCGTCGCTCATACAAATTAGGGAACATGCCATAGATCTCATCTATCGACATCGCCATGCCCTCACCCACTTTGGGCGGCAATAAAAAATTTTGCTCACAAGTCAGACTTGTAAAAATGCCGCGCTCCTCTGGACAATAGCCTATACCCAAATTAGCTACTTTATAAGTTGGCATTCCAATAACTTCATGTCCGTTGACTTTGATTGAACCGGTACGATTAGTTACCAGACCTAAGATTGATCTCAGGGTGGTTGTTCGTCCAGCGCCATTGCGCCCTAAAAAACAAACAACTTCACCTTTTTCAACGGTTAAATTGATTCCATGAAGGACGTGCGACTCGCCGTACCATGCATTTAAATTTTTAATTTCAAGAGCTGGTGAAGACATAGCTGATTAATGCCCTTGTAATTTAGTATCGACAGTGCCCATGTAGGCTTCCATTACTTGTGGATTTTTAGATACCACTTCATATGGGCCTTCGGCAATAATTTCACCACGCTGTAGAACGGAAATTGTGTTTGCAATGTTCGCAACAACTTTCATATTGTGCTCAACCATTAAAACAGTTCTGCCGACTGAAACTCGTTTAATCAGATCTGTCACCATGCCCACATCCTCATGACCCATGCCTTGTGTTGGTTCATCAAGTAACATCAACTCAGGATTCATGGCCACAGTTGCTGCAATTTCAAGAGCCCGCTTACGGCCATAAGGTAAATTCACAGCCAATTCATCGGCATACTGATCGAGTCCAACCTGCTTCAATGCTTCTAATGCTCGACCATTTAGAACGTCCAAGGATTTTTCACTCTTCCAAAAAAATAGAGAAGTGCCTAACTCTTGCTGAAGTCCTATGCGCACATTTTCAAGTGCCGTCATATAAGGAAATACTGCTGATATTTGAAATGAGCGAATAATCCCGCGCTTGGCAATTTGCGCTGGCTTTTCCTTGGTGATATCAAAGTCGTTAAATTTAATGCTGCCCTGAGTGGGCTCTAGAAATTTTGTGAGTAAATTAAAACAAGTCGTTTTACCTGCGCCATTGGGTCCTATTAAGGCATGAATGGTTCCGCGCTTAACATGAAGATTGACGTTGCTCACTGCCGTAAATCCAGCAAAGGATTTGGTCAGATTTTCAGTTTTTAAAATGCAATCATCAACAGCCACAATCACAATCCCCAACAAAATTAACAATTCATAATAGCTGAACAGATTAAGTTATCTGTATAGCGAAAACCCTTATATTTATATAGCTTATGAGCCCAATGTTGATGAATTTTCAATAAATAACTGCTATAACAATGAAATATGAATTTTTCTCTCACTCCAGAGTTAATTAATCTCCAAGAGCAAACTCGTCAATTTATCCTCAAAAAGGTCATTCCTTTTGAAGGCGACATTCGAGAAACCTCGCATG
>CAMBJN010000138.1 GCA_945867755.1 Polynucleobacter meluiroseus | reverse complement strand
CTATCAATTGCCCTACTGGCTGGTTTTGCCAGAGCTATTTCTGAAGTAGGAGCTGTCATGATTGTGGGTGGCAACATTGATGGTGTAACACGCACCATGACCACCGCTATTGCTTTAGAAACCAGTAAAGGCGATCTTCCTTTAGCACTTGCTTTGGGTGTGGTTTTATTGGGTGCAGTACTGATTGCGAATCTAATGACATCCGTTATCAAATCTTTTGCTGAGCGTCGCTATGGATAAAGACTTGATGATTGACTTAAACAATATTGTGATTCATCGAGATGAACGCAATATTCTTTCCATTTCTGGCCAAATTCCAAGACAAGGTATCACTGCAGTGATTGGTCCAAATGGTTCGGGCAAAACCACCTTACTGAAACTATTGCATGGTGCCATTGAGGCAGATTCAGGCACTTACAAGCCTGGTTCAGCCGAACTTGAGTCTGCATTGGTCCTACATCACACCCCGCTCATCAAGGCGAGTGTTAGAACTAATATGGCCATTGTTAAAGATAGCCTGGGTAAACACAAGGTTACAGAAAACGATATTGACCAAGCCTTAGCTTCTGTAGGACTGACTCATCTTAAAAATCAATCCGCTTTGAAATTATCTGCAGGTGAAAGACAACGCTTGAGTTTGGCCAGAGCCAAGTGTCAACGCCCGAAGATGATTCTTTTGGACGAACCCACTGCCAATCTAGATCCAAGCACCACAGAGCAGGTAGAGGCCATCATTCAGAAAATGGCAGATGAGGGGTGCGGCGTCATCTTTACATCCCATCACCTAGGTCAAGTTCAAACACTGGCTGACCGGATTATTTTCTTAAACGAAGGCGTGTGCCTTGAATCGAGAAACACTCAAGACTTTTTCAAGGACCCTGAAACCGAGCAAGCGAAAAAGTTCATTGCAAGAGAACTAGGCTGGAAGTAAGTACGAAGAAGTGCAACCAGGCTGAAAGTGATTAAACCAGTCAAGTAGATGTAAAAAATGCCGCATCAGCGGCATTTTTTAATTCAGACTACTTATCCAACCATATAAGCTGGATAGTATTTCCTTAGACCAAATCTTCCAGGAATGAAGCCAAAGTCTCTGCAGGCAAAGATTCAACGTGTGACGGGTACTCTTTGTGATCACAACCCACCTTCAATTGAGCTCCAGCCTTCAATGATTTGATCATGTCTTGAGTCAATTCAAATCTCAAGAAATGAACTGAAGAAGTTTTGTCAGCGGTTGTGCGCTCCAAATCTTCGTTGGCAATCGCGTAAACACGAGGCTGACCTTCAACTTCAACAAAAACGCGGTGCTCAATACCGATTAGCTTAGACAAAGCAATCTTACGATCAGCTTCGTTCACGTACTCTAGCTTCATGGTCACTTTGAAGTTGGTGCCATCTGGAACCAATGCATTGTAAGTATCCATTTCATCTTGAATACCTTCATCTTCGAAGATTTTCTCAACGCGCAGCATCTCTTGGATTTGATATTGCATCAAATACTTGTTCTCAAAAATCATATTGAGATGCTCGCCCAAAATCACTGTTCTTTTTTTACGCTCAGCGATTGCCTTAAGACGCATTTCAGGGCGTGCTTTGTAATATGCCTCTAGGGACAATAATTCTTCACGCTTGATCTTACCCATTGTCATCTCCATCTAAAACTCCTAACGATTCAATTAAAGGCCGTATGCCTTAGCTAAAAGAGAAATTGGATGAGCCATTTGTGACTTCTTCATCCCGCCCTCTTCCATACCTTGTTCAATGTGGTGTCCAGCTAGCTGGCAGTCTGAGCTGATGAAATCAGGCTCAGTGCTGGCCATGTTTTTAAACACTGGCTTACCAATCTTCATAGCAGTCTTGTGGAACTCTTTCTTCACACCCCAAGTACCGGCATGTCCTGAGCAACGCTCAACCACATTCACCTCTGTACCAGGAATCATTTGTAGAGTTTCGAGTGTTTTCTTACCGACGTTTTGCACACGCAAATGGCAAGGAATGTGATAACTGACCTTACCCAACTCAACAGTGAAATCATTTTTCAATAAACCATCTTTATTACGCGCCACGAAGTACTCAAACGGATCCCACATGGCTTCCTTGACCAACTGAACATCAGCTTCATCAGGAAACATCAATGGCAACTCTTGCTTGAACATCAAGGTGCATGACGGAATTGGAGTAACGATTGCGTAACCCTCTTTGGCCAATTTAGCTAACTGAGGAATATTGATGTCTTTATTTTTTGCAACAGACTCCAGATCACCCATTTCTAGCTTAGGCATACCGCAACAAGCATCTTTATCAACTAGTTTGTAAGGGATTTCGTTATGAGCCAATATCTTTAATAAATCTTGGCCAATACCTGGTTCGTTGTAGTTGATAAAGCATGTTGAATAAACAGCAACCTTACCAGGTGTTTTTGCCCCGGCCTTCACTGGCCATGCGTCAGATTCTTTAGCCACTTGCTTGAATGTCTGTGAGGCGTACTCAGGAATCCACGCATCTTTGTGGACACCCAATGCTGAGTCCATCACTGAACGCATCACCTTTGTACTATTTACCGCATTAACAGCTTTAGTCACAATTGGAATGCCAGCAAAGCTGCCCATCTTGTCGGTTGATGATAATAAGTTGTCACGGAATGTTGTCTCACCATTCTTGTGTTTAATCGCTTTGGCTCGCAACATCAAGTGAGGGAAATCAAGGTTCCAAACGTGCGGTGGTGTATATGGGCACTTGGTCATGTAACAAAGGTCACACAAGTAGCACTGATCAACCACTTTGTCATAGTCTTTCTTATCAATACCATGTACTTCGCCGTCTTCAGTGGCATCAACCAAATCAAATAGTGCAGGGAATGATCCGCACAAGCTCACGCAGCGGCGGCAACCGTGACAAATGTCAAATACACGCTCTAACTCGGTATCAAGAGATTCTTGATTATAAAAATCAGGATTTTTCCAATCAAGGGCGTGTCTTGTTGGAGCTTCTAAATTACCTTCTCTTTGACTCATGAATTTTTACCTTTTGTATTTTTGATTTTGTATCGTTGCTTTATTTGATTCGTATAAGACTCTTTATGAGATTCCCGAGATTTACATCTCAGGAATCCTTAAAAAGTCTTTAGAACATCAGGACTATTACGCCTCTAATGCATCCAAAGCTTTCTGGTAACGGTTAGCGTGTGAACGCTCAGCCTTTGCCAAAGTTTCGAACCAATCAGCGATCTCGTCGAATCCTTCGTCGCGGGCTGTCTTAGCCATACCAGGGTACATATCTGTGTACTCGTGTGTTTCACCATGAACAGCAGCTTCTAAAGCTTCTCTTGGTGTACGGCCTGGAAGACCTGTACCTGGCTCGCCTGCTCCGCCTTCGATCAAGAATTCCATATGACCGTGTGCGTGACCAGTTTCACCTTCAGCTGTTGAACGGAACAATGCTGCTGTGTCATTCTCACCAGCGATATCGCACATGTTCGCGAAATACAAGTAACGGCGGTTAGCCATTGACTCTCCAGCAAAAGCTTCTTTTAAGCTCTCTTCTGTTTTACTACCTTTTAATGTTGGCATTTTTCACTCCTATCGATAGGTTTAACTTCTAAGTCGGTTACGATTACTGTATGTTTAATGAATGTTCAATACATACAGCTATCTAACTAGACAGCGACAGTTTAGGCTTATTGGGTAATATAGTTAAATTGTATTTATTAATTTTTATGATAGTTTTTGACTAACATCAACCAACAAACCCAAATTATTGTTTTTAAATGGATTTAAATTACTTTTTCTTAGCAACC
>CAMBJN010000137.1 GCA_945867755.1 Polynucleobacter meluiroseus | reverse complement strand
TGCCAAAGCAATCATTGAAGTTGTTAAAGAAAATAAATTGGCTTCGTGCTACATTCGTCCGATTGTTTGGATTGGCTCTGAAAAATTAGGTATTTCTGCAAGAAGCAATTCAACTCACATTGCCGTGGCTGCATGGGAATGGGGCGCATACCTAGGAGAAGATGGTTTAAATAAAGGTATTCGTGTAAAAACTTCTTCATTTGCAAGACATCACGTAAACGTTTCTTTGGTTAGAGCCAAAGCTTCTGGTTACTACATCAACTCAATTCTTGCTAACCAAGAAGTGACTGCGCAAGGTTACGACGAAGCACTTCTTTTAGACACCGACGGCTATGTTTCTGAAGGCTCAGGAGAGAACGTGTTTATTGTTAGAAACGGCATCATCTACACACCTGATTTGGCCTCATGCTTAGACGGCATTACCCGTGATGCTATTTTTACGATCGCAAAAGATCTTGGTATTGAAGTTAAAGAAAAGCGCATCACACGTGATGAGATGTATTGCTGCGATGAAGCTTTCTTCACCGGTACGGCTGCCGAAGTAACGCCTATTCGCGAACTTGATGATCGCATCATCGGTGATGGCACACGCGGTCCAATCACAACAAAAGTTCAGCAAATATTCTTTGATGCTGTGGCCGGCAAGAGCGACAAATATCGTCACTGGTTAACAGTGGTTTAAGACAACCGAGGCAATCATGAGTCAGCAAAGTGTTATCAAGGTTAACGGCAACAAAGATTTACCTCTTCATTGCCCTAACAATGACTCTCCAGCTTGGAGCATGCATCCTCGTGTCTTTCTAGACGTGTTAAGTACTGGCCATGCCAAGTGCCCATACTGCGGCACTGAATATGAGCTTATGCCTGGCACAAAACCACACGGTCATTAAGATGGTGAAGATACTCATCATTGCACCCAATTGGATTGGCGATGCAGTGATGACTGAACCTCTGATATCTCAACTTAAAAAAAATAACCCCGATAGTCAAATTGATGTTTTAGCAACCCCATGGGTTGCCAGCATCATGAAAGCAATACCAGCTGTTGATCAAATCATTACCGCAGATTTTCAACATGGGTCATTGCAGTGGGCAGAACGAAAAGCTCTGGCCAAGCAATTAGCCTTGAGTGCATATACCCATGCGTATGTTTTACCCAATAGCTTTAAATCTGCACTGATTCCTTGGCTTGCCAAGATTCCTCACAGAATTGGCTACCAAGGTGAAATGCGTTGGGGTTTGATCAACAAAGCACTTAAAAATCCATCTCGCTCACATCGCCCGCCCATGTCGAGTCATTACTTTGCGCTTTCAGGTAATGCTTTATCAGAAGTGCCTAAGCCACACCTATCGCTGCCTGATGCAATGCTGACTGATAGTCAGCAAGCCCTTCAAAAAATTCACGTTCATCAACATCTTTATGTTCTCTGTCCTGGGGCTGAATATGGTCCAGCCAAACAATGGCCAATCGAACATTTTGGCCAATTAGCCAAAAATATCATCGAAACAAAAGAAAACTCTTTGGTGCTTATTTTAGGCAGCAAGAAAGAGTTTTCGATTGGCAGTGATATTGCGTCAATGAGCACCCACCCAGACAAAGTGATCAATTGGTGCGGTCAAACCAGTCTTGAACATGCAATGGCAGCAATCAGCAATGCCACAGCTGTTATTAGCAATGATTCTGGCTTGATGCACATTGCTGCCGCATTTAGACGACCTCAGGTAGCCATTTTTGGCTCCAGCGATCCAAGGCATACACCACCACTATCCAAGCTTGCGGCAATTCATTGGTTACAGCTTGAGTGCAGTCCATGCTTTAAGAGAATTTGCCCCCTCGGCCACTTGAAATGTTTAGTAGACATACAAGCAAAAGACGTCCTAAACTCCATCAATCAACTTACTCACTAAAAATACCATGCCAAGTCAAGCCAGATTATTTCAAATGCCAGAAGAAGTTATCGAAGCATGGCGTGAATCATTGCATCGGAATGATTTGGATGGATCCATTGATCTTTGGATGGATGAAGATTCAATCACTTGCATCTTGCCGGGCGGTAAACGCTTGAATGGTCATGCTGAGCTTCGCGAAGGATTGAAAAAAATACTTGAAGATCATCTCCTGTGGCTGGACCCAATTCAAGTGATTGGGCACACAGGCATCGGAATATCTTTTTTTGATTCAACCGAGGCTGTTCGTTTAGAGGCTGATCAAATTGAACCAGAATTTTTCTTGAACTTCACTTACATTTTGGTTCAAGGTCCTATGGGCTGGAGAATTGCTCATATTCACACAAGCCCCGCCCAAGAAGAACATATTCAACTTCCCAGTACAATTCACGGTTTTCATTAATAGGTAAGTTTTAATCAGCCCTTACCTTTGTTTCTGCTGATTAAGTTCTTGACGGTATAAGTCTTGAATTTGTCTGGCGCGAGCGTCAATTTCTGAAGATTGATAAAAATCAGCATCTCCTGCAATCTTAGCTAAACGCATCTGCTCAATTCCGCCAATCCATGCACCATCAGCAATATACTTTTCTGCCAAGGCCGCATGCTGCAACGCTCTTTTACCTGATTGAGCATAGGCCCTAGCAAGCAGATCCCACCATATTGAATTTTCTGGCTGTGCTTTTGTTTGATTTTTTAGCCAACCAATGGCTTGTTCATACTGTCGGGTTTTTAACTGACCCTCAACCGTCAAAATATTCAGAGATCTTGATTGAGGGTATGTTGCTTTGATTTGAGCAAGTTGTTTAAGTCCTTCAGCATGCTGCCCTTTGGTAAACAAAATATCGATGGCTGTTGACTCCAGAGAAAGACTTGAGCGTTGTACAGGCGAACCCTGTGCAGAAACCGTTTGCATCAATACTCTGCTTTTCTGTAAATAAGATTCGGCATCCGTTATTTTTTGTTGCTTTAAGCTCAATAAAGCGAGGCCGTAATTACCTTCCAGTTGTTTGATAGGCTCAGGTTTTCTGGCAAGACTTTCATAAAATTGTTTTAGTTCAGGGTAATTGCTTGAGCTGGTGGTTTGTATCAACCTCGCTCTGGCTTTTAACAAGTAGAACTCTATCGATGAATTAATCTTCGGTTTACTCAAGCCACGCACTCGATCTTGCATATCCGCAATACGATCAGTTGTCAGCGGATGGCTGCGCACATAACCAGGAACGCCGCTTTCCATGATGCTATTGGCTCTTTGCATTCTTTGGAAAAAGTCGGGCATGCCCTGCACATCAAAACCACCTGCCTGAAGAATCTGAAACCCCACGCGATCAGCTTCACGCTCAGCATCTCTTGAATATGCTAATTGATTCTGTATGGCTAAGGCTTGACCGCCGACTGCAAGACCTTGGGCTGCATTTGGGTTACGACTAGCAGCAACTACTGCCAAAATGATTGATGCTAACGCAATCATTGAATTAGTGCCTTGCTGACCGAACATACGAGCAATGTGTTTTTGCGTAACGTGGCCGATCTCATGACCAAGCACTGAGGCTAATTCAGACTCTGTCTCTGCAGAAACAATCAAACCAGTGTGCACGCCAATAAAGCCACCTGGTAAAGCAAAGGCGTTGATGCTTTTATCTCGTACACCAAATAATTCAAAACTAATGGCAAAGCTGCCCAAACCCTCTAAACCAGCAACACCTTGCTTTTTAGCAGTGTCAATTAAATGTTGGCCAATCGTGTTGAGGTAATCATAAAAAACTGCATCTTTTGCATAATCTGGGTCTCTGCGGATATCGCGCATGATGCGCTCACCCAATAGTCTTTCGTCAATTGGGGATAAGGCTGCACTTGATG
>CAMBJN010000136.1 GCA_945867755.1 Polynucleobacter meluiroseus | reverse complement strand
TGTCTAGCTTCATCGTATTGATAGTAGTCTCCACCAAGTTCGCTGATGTGAATCATGCCTTCAACAAAAAGGCTTTCCAATTGAACAAATAGGCCGAATGTTGCAACGCCGGTGATCGTGCCAGCATACTCCTGACCAAGATGGTCACGCATGTAATAACACTTCAACCAAGCCTCAACATCTCTTGATGCTTCATCTGCGCGACGCTCATTCGAAGAACAGTGAACGCCCAATTGAGCCCAAGCTGCCACAGCGGTCAACGCCTCTTGCTTGGCTTTTGCGCCTCGAGCTGTTTTGGCCGCGGGCTTTAATTTACCTTCTTCATGAGACTTCTTGGCATTGGCTGCATTCACACGACCTGGACCGCTCTTTGGCATGGCCAAGTTCAAAACCACGTCCGATGGGATGTTTGGTGAATACGTCTTCTTTGCCAAAATGGCTTTGATGGCACGATGAACCAATAAGTCAGGGTAACGACGGATTGGGCTTGTGAAATGTGCGTAAGCCGGATAAGCCAAACCAAAATGACCATAGTTGTCAGGTTGATATACGGCTTGCTGCATAGATCTCAATACCACTGACTGCAACATGGTGGCATCAGGCCTTGGTTTGATTTCTTCAATCAACTTGGCAAAGTCTTTGGGTCTTGGTTTATCTGAACCACCCAAATGTAAGCCAGCTGTTCTCAATACTTGCTTGAGGGTTAGTAACTTTTCGACCGACGGTTCAGCGTGAACTCGAAATAAAGACGCATGTCCATTTTTGTCTAAAAAATCGGCAGCGCAAACGTTGGCTGACAACATGCACTCTTCAATAATTCGATGGGCTTCGTTACGAACTCTTGGCTCAATGCGTTCGATTTTCCCCAAAGCATTACTGATGATTTGCGTCTCAGTCGTTTCGAAATCAATGGCGCCGCGTTTATCGCGAGCGGCACGTAAAACTTTATAGAGACTGTATAAACGATCAAGATTCTTTTTGAGGTGTTTGAAGCGTGCAGCCTCAGGACCATTTGTGTTACTTAAAATTTCCCAAACGGTGTTGTAAGTGAAACGCTGAGCTGAGTGCATCACCGCTGGGTAGAACTGATAAGCCTGCACCTCGCCATGAACATCAATCACTGCATCACAAACCATGCACAAGCGATCAACCTCTGGCTTTAGTGAACATAGGCCATTCGATATCTTTTCCGGCAGCATTGGTATAACTCTGCGCGGGAAGTAAACAGATGTGGCGCGACTAATTGCGTCGGTGTCTAGTGGGTGACCAGGTTTGACATAGTGAGATACATCAGCAATGGCAACAATTAGGCGCCAAGCTTTTTCTTTACCCCAAGCAACAGGTTCACAATAAACAGCATCATCAAAGTCACGGGCATCTTCACCATCAATGGTCACTAGAGGAATATCGCGCAAATCAATGCGACCCTCAAGATCTTCATCTCTTATTTCATCAGGCAATGCCTCGGCTTCTTTGGCGGCCGCGAGAGAAAACAAATGTGGCACGCCATATTTGCGCACGGCAATTTCGATTTCCATACCAGGATCATCAATTTCGCCAAGAACCTCAACCACACGACCAACAGCTTGGCGATAACTATCTGGATAGTCAATGATCTCAACAGAAACCACTTGGCCTAATTTAGCGTTACCCTGCCCCTTGGGTGGAATCAGAATGTCATGACCGATTCTCTTGTCCTCAGGAGCACAAATTAAAACGCCGTTTTCATTCAATAAACGACCAATCACGAATTGATTGGCATGCATGAGCACTTCGCTGATTTGACCCTCAGGGCGACCGCGTCGATCTACCCCAGAAACTCTGACGATCACTTTATCGTGATGCATGACACGCGACATCTCGCGCTCATTTAAAAAGACATCTTCACCGCCATCATCAGGAATAACAAATCCAAATCCATCTCGGTGACCTTGCACCGTGCCTTGCTTTTCTGGGAGATTTTTTGTCTTTGACTCAGATAGAGCCAAGGTCCCTTTAGTACTTTTTTTAGTCATATCCCATTGTCTTATAAGAATGTGTCAATTCATATTAATTTATCAAAACTACCGTAGAAATTCTATGACGGGCTTGGTTTGTCGGACTTTAGAAAAGGACCTTCAAAGAAAAACGGCGCCTAAAGCACCGTTTTATCTGGATACCAATCTGTGATCAAGCCTCAAATGGGTGTTGGAGCAAGATGGTTTCGTTGCGGTCCGGACCGGTTGAAACCATGGCAATAGGAACGCACGCCACTTCTTCAACTCGCTTAAGGTAAGTTTGAGCAGCTTTTGGTAACTCATCCCACTTTTGAATACCCACTGTGGTCTCAGACCAACCAGGGAAAGTCTCATAAATTGGCACACATCTGGCAACAGCATCAGAGCCACGTGGCAAAACATCCAAAGTCTTGCCGTCTAGCTTGTAACCTACACAGAGGCGCAACTCTTTTAGGCCGTCTAAAACATCTAGCTTGGTCATGCAAAGGCCTGACACACCGCTGATCTGAATAGAACGCTTCAATGCTGCCGCATCCAACCAGCCAGTTCTGCGCGGACGACCAGTCACTGAGCCAAACTCTTTACCAACTTCAGCCAAGCGCAGACCAATTGGGTCTTGAGCTTGTGGATTGGCGTGATCGTATAGCTCGCTTGGGAATGGTCCTGAGCCCACACGCGTGCAATAAGCTTTGGTGATACCAAGCACATAATGAAGACTGCCTGGACCAACACCAGAACCAGCTGCTGCATTACCAGCTACACAGTTTGAAGATGTCACAAATGGATAAGTACCATGGTCAATATCCAGTAATGCGCCCTGGGCACCTTCGAATAACAAGTTCTTACCAGCTTTTTGTACCGCATCTAAGTCGCTTGAAACATCAGCCACTAATGGGCGCAACTGCTCGGCATAACTCAACATGCCATCTCTAACTTCAGCAAAGTCCAAGGCTGGGGCTTTGAAATACTGAGTCAATACGAAATTGTGATATTCGAGGTTTTCTTTTAGTTTTTCAGCGAAAGACTCTGGGAAGAACAAGTCTTGCACTCTTAGAGCGCGGCGCGCCACTTTATCTTCGTAAGCTGGGCCAATGCCACGACCCGTTGTGCCAATCTTTGCATCGCCGCGCTTAGCTTCACGCGCATGATCAATGGCCACGTGGTACGGCAAAATCAAGGTGGTTGCTTCAGAAATCTTCAAGCGGGAACGGACATCAACACCAGCGGCCTCAAGCTCACCAATTTCTTTGAAGAGGGCCTCAGGAGACAAAACCACACCGTTACCGATGTAGCAAGTCACGCCTGGGCGCATGATTCCAGATGGAATTAAACGCAAAATGGTCTTTTGGCCATTGATGATCAGTGTATGACCAGCGTTGTGACCGCCTTGGAAACGCACCACGCCTTCAGCATGATCAGTCAACCAGTCAACAATCTTACCCTTACCCTCATCACCCCATTGGGTGCCAATCACAACAACGTTACGACCAGATTTACCGCTAGATTTCTGTACAGACATAGGAACCAAGAAAAAATTAATTAGAAAATGTGCAAACGAGCATTTTACGCTCTTGTCTTAACGACCCATGCACCTTTTTGATTCACTAACTCGCGATCACAATGAAACTCATCACCGTCTTGCTCATGACCAGGCAATAACTGAATCACAACTTGACCTTGTGAGCGTAATTGAGCAATCTCTTGACTCAATGTTTGATCATTGGACCAAGGAGCTAAAATCGCAGTTTTTCTAGAGTCTTTCTTAGACATGCGAGCCAAGGTCATGATATCTAATGAAAAACCTGTGGCTGGACGTGACCGACCAAATGCCTTACCAAC
>CAMBJN010000135.1 GCA_945867755.1 Polynucleobacter meluiroseus | reverse complement strand
CATCATTCCTTTGGCGTTTAGGCGTTGGAAAAAAGCTCTCAAACGGGGTGAGTTCATCCGCAGCATTCAGGAATACATTATTTTTAAAGAGCAATTTAAGTCAGGTGCGTTTACTGACTATGACTTGATCATTGAAACTCAGGGTTTATTAAAGTCAGCATGGGTAACTAATTTAGCCAATCCCCAAAAGACAGCATCTGTATTTGGTTTAGCTAATCAAACAGAGTTTTCTGGTTACGAGCCATGGGCTCGTAAGTTCTATACATATTGTGTGCAAGTGCCGTTTCATTGTCACGCAGTGGATCGCTCGCGTTGGGTGACAGCTTCAGCTCTTGATCTGCCAGTACCTGCTCGTGCAGTTTCACTCCCTCAGTTTTACCCAGATACCTATGTTCAGTCTTTGGTGGATGCTGCTAACTTGGGCTTTGCATCAACTCGCATTGATCTGGGGTTTGATGTGAGTAAATCGTATGCGATGTGTTTTCATGCGACGGCGGGTAAATCAAAGCGCTGGTCTGATGATCATTGGGTGACTGTGGGTAAGACACTGGTAGCTAAGGGAATCCAAGTGATATTGCCCTGGGGTAATGATCTAGAAAAAGAGATGAGCACTCAAATCGCTAGAAAAATTTCTGGGACTTATTCTTTGGTAGGTTCAAAAGCGATTGTGCCAAGCTCTTTTTCAATTGCAGATGCTTTTGGTCTGGTTGCTGGTGCCAAGATGACCATTGGAGTGGATACAGGATTGACTCATTTATCAGCAATTTTAGGAAGACCAACGATTGAACTGTATTGTGATTCACCGCGATGGAAAACGGAGGGGTATTGGTCAGCCAATATCCATAATCTGGGTGATAAAGGCCAGCCTCCAAGTATTGAAGAAGTTTTAGCACTTCTTCCGTAAGCTTTCTAATTCTAAAAAGAAAAAATCAGCTAAAACTTACTTCAATAAAGCATTCACTGCTTGCAAATCTTCATCACTTAGAACGGCGGCTTGAGCTTTAAGCTTGAGGCCATTCAAGATGGTGTCATAGCGAGCTTTGGCCAAATCTCTGCGTGTAGTAAATAAAGTATCTTGCGCGTTTAAAACGTCAATGTTGATGCGCACACCTACTTCATAGCCCAACTTGTTTGATTCCAATGCGCTGAGCGCTGATAGCTCAGCAGCTTCATACGCCTTGATTTGCGCCAACCCGTTGTTAAAGCCTAAGTAGGCTTGACGTGTGGTTTGCGCAACCGAGCGACGGGTATTTTCTAAATCGGCCAATGCTTTATTTGCTAAAGCAGATTTTTCCCTAACTACTGATTGGTTGTAGCCGCCCGAGAAGAGGGGTACTGTCAACTGAATGATCGCCTGGGTTGAATAAGATCGAGTATTGAGCATCGTGCCACTCTCGGCAATGGTATTTTCACTATCGCTGTACCCTCGTTGACCAATAAAATCAATGTAAGGTGCATGACCAGCATAAGCTCGTTGCGTCTCTTTGGTGGCCACCTCATATGCCAATTTGCTAGCAATTATGCTGTAGCTCACATCTTCTGCTTGTTTGACCCAATCCTGAATGCCCTGACCTGCTTGCACAGCTATCACTTGTTGAACATTGACGGGAGTTGGTTTTTCACCTTTTTTAAATTTGGCTTTTCTGTTGTTGGCAATTGTTTCAATTTGTGAACGTGCTTGAAGTGCTTTGATTTGAGTAATCTGTTTACCAGTGATTTGTTCTAAGGCACCTTTTTTGATCACAAGATCTGCTTCCGCGGCCAACTCTTGGGCCACGACCAAATCAAAGCGTGATTGCGCCTCATGAGTGTCAGTGATGGTAGAGGTGCCCACTTCAAAATTGCGTTTCGCTTGCTCTAATTGTTCGCCAATCAAGACTTTTTTATTTCTGGCTAGATTCAGAGAATCTTCAGTATTTAAAACATTGAAGTAAGCCTCAGTAACGCGTAAAACCAAATCTTGTTCTGCTGCAGAGTATTGAGCTTCAGCAATGTCTGCATTCAAGTCACCTTGCCTGAATTGAGACCATTTATCCCAATTGAATAATGGTTGGGTTAGCTTCACTGTCCAAGCTCTAGACATTAAATCATTGCTTCGGTTTCCAAGTCTGGCATTAAAAACATCACTCTTTGTTTCGTTGCCGGTAGCCACGACTTGAGGGGTTAGTACAGAAAGACCCTGCCAGCGCTTTTCTTTGCCGGCTAAAAAGCTGTACTTTGCAGCATTGAAAGTTGGATCATTGAACGCTGCTTCTCTGTACAAGCTCAGTAAGTCCAAAGTTTCTGTATTTACAGGAGACTCTAATTTTTGCGCTTTCTGGTTGACGGGTTTTACTGACGCATCTGATACCGCCATCATTTGAGGGGGGCTAAAGGTTGATTGTTGAGCCTGACCAGATGAACTCCACGCTGAACCAAGGGTCAGGATGACTGCCAGTGCAATAGGGGTGTAGGACATGCTTTTTGATCTCATCTTGTCATTTTGCATCAAAAAAGTCTGATTTGCAGTCACTAAATGGCATTCTCTTAAATAAACAGGTCTGATCCAGTTCATCATGAACCTTGGGCTTACATCCTTTTGATGGTCTCATGATTATTGTAAACCTCTTGTTTTGCTAGTCATAATGCTTAAGTCTTAAAAACTACTGACTAAACTGAGTATTTAACTGAGCTTTTATCAAGGTCTGATAAAGATTATCAGATGACAATATACTTAAGATAAATAGCTACAAAACCTAAGATTTATATTGAGCAGAGATATTAAGCAAAGACAACGGACCATGAATAGTAAATTGAGTAATACCAAACAAAAATTTCAGGGATCTTTGAGTGGTTTTATCTCGAAGATCAAGTCTTTATTTCAGGCGCACACATGGTTGCGCCGTGTCACCATATCTTTTATAGCGATTTTGGTATTGGTGATTATTTATAAAGTGCTTGCTTCAATATTTGGGTGGGGTGGACCGCAATACAAAACAGTTGCTTTAGAAGAGGGCCCTCTAGCGGTGACGATTAGTGCGAGCGGCACATTAAATCCAGTGAAGTCGGTTCAAGTCGGTACGCAGGTATCTGGCATGGTTCAAGAGATTTACGTCGACTTCAACGATGTGGTTAAAAAATCTCAGGTGATTGCGCGTATTGATCCACGTGAATGGCAGGCACGATTCGAGCAAGCCGAAGCTAATTACATCTTGGCTAAGCGCAATCATGACAATAACAAGCGTTTGATTGAAAAGAATTTCATTTCTCCAGCAGCTCTTGATCAAACCTTGAGCGCTTACAAGAGTGCTAAAGCCTCTTTGACCATGGCTAAAAAAGCTTTGGATGATACTGTGATTCGTTCTCCGGTCGATGGCGTGGTGGTCAAGCGAAGTGTTGAACGCGGTCAAACAGTGGCGGCCAGTCTTCAAGCGCCAGAGCTTTTCATCATTGCGCAAGATTTGGCGGATATGCAGGTTGAAACAGCAATTGATGAATCTGATGTTGGCAGAATCACTGAAGGCATGACAGCAACTTTCACGGTGGATGCATTTCCGGGCAAGCTTTTCCAAAGTAAGGTCAAGCAAGTTCGTAAAGCACCCATCAATGTGCAAAACGTCATCACTTACACCGTTTTGTTGACTGCTCAAAATACAGATTTAAAACTATTGCCAGGAATGACAGCAAACACCTCGATCATCACTGAGCAAAAAGAAAAAGTGTTGCGCATTTCAAATGCGGCTTTGCGTTTTAAGATGCCTAATATCGAATCTGCGTCTGACAATAAGTCAGGTTCTAGATCAGCAGGAGCTAGATCAATGGGCGCTGGCCCAAGGGTGATGGTTCGCAAGGTTTGGGTGTTGGATCAATCTGGTTTAAAAGACAAGCC
>CAMBJN010000134.1 GCA_945867755.1 Polynucleobacter meluiroseus | reverse complement strand
AGCTTTTTTAAGCTTAGCATTATTCAAACGAGAGTTATAAGGGCGTTGAGCGGGTAATGGATAACTGGAAGCTGGTATAGGCAGGATATCTTGTGATTTAAGTTCAATGCCCTCACCTGCGGTGACTGCAGTTTCAATGGCAAATACCGCCAGGCCATGCCAAGAGGTTTCGCCATCAGGGACAGCATTATAGATGCCTGACTCAACTCTAGACCCTGCCATTTGAATACCTATTTCAGCTAACCATTGAGCAGAAGTGGGTACCCCAATTTGGTCTGATACTACTTTTAGTTGATCTTGCTCACCTGCCAAACGCAACATGGTTCTAATGAAGTTGCCACCATCACCATAAACCCAAGAGGTTCTTAAGATGAAATATCTAGAAAATTTATCTTGATGACTTGTATGACTAGAATCCTGGGTCAAATTAAAGGTCTCTTCAATGGCCTGCTCCCCTGTTAATTTACTTTGACCATAGACGCTGAGTTGATTTATAGGCCCAGCTGTATCCGACTCTAAATATGCAGTTGTCTTAGTATCCGCAAATACATAGTCTGTTGAATAATGAACCAATATCCCATGGGCGACATTAGCAATGTAATGCGCCATGACTTGCGGTGCTTTGGCATTTATGGCAAAAGCAAGATCACGTTTGCTTTCAGCTTTGTCAACAGCTGTATAGGCAGCCGCATTGATAATGACTTGAGGTTGATAGCGATTTAAAACTTGTCTGATTGCATCTTCATTTGCAAGATCACATTCATTACACCCCAGAAAAACTGCTGGAGTTTTTAGATCTTTTAAACAAACGTGTAATGCCTTACCCACTTGACCATCACGACCAAATACAACTATAGGTCGGGCATGATCTAAGAGCTCGAATGAGGAATATGACATATTAGTTTTATATAACTAAGTTAGTTATATTGTTTTTTCACCCAATCACGGTAAGAGCCACTGAGAACACCCTCAGTCCACTCTTGGTTATCCAAATACCACTGGACTGTTTTTTGTATCCCAGTCTCAAACGTCTCTGCTGGCTTCCAGCCAAGCTCGCACTCTAATTTAGTGGCATCAATGGCATAACGACGATCATGCCCTGGACGATCTTTCACATAAGTGATTTGTGAAGCATACTTATTTTCAGCATCAATACCACCTGCCTTTGGTCTTAATTGATCCAGGACGCCACAAATCACATGTACCACATCAAGGTTGGGCTTTTCATTCCAACCACCGACGTTATAAGTCTCACCTAGCTGACCAGCTTCTAATACTCTGCGAATCGCAGAGCAGTGATCTTTGACATAGAGCCAATCCCGAATTTGTTGACCATCGCCATAAATTGGTAATGGCTTACCAGCCAAGGCATTCAAAATCACCAAAGGTATTAATTTCTCTGGAAAGTGATACGGTCCGTAATTGTTAGAGCAATTGGTTGTTATGACAGGTAAATCATAAGTGTGATGCCAAGCACGCACCAAATGATCAGATGCTGCCTTAGAGGCTGAATAAGGACTGTTAGGCTCATACGGATGGGTCTCTGAGAAAGCAGGGTCAGTTGGAGATAATGACCCGTAAACCTCATCGGTTGATACGTGTAAGAAACGGAACTCTTTTTTAGCCAAATCAGACAGATCCGACCAATAAGCACGAACAGCCTCTAGAAGATTAAAGGTCCCCAATACATTGGTCTGAATAAAGTCACCGGGCCCATGAATCGAGCGATCCACGTGGGACTCGGCAGCAAAGTTGAGGACTGCGCGGATAGAGTATTTCTTGAGCAGTGAGAGAGCTAAATCGTAGTCACCAATATCACCATGTACAAATACATGACGACCATCATTTTCTAATGATTTAAGGGTTGCTAAATTACCAGCGTAGGTGAGCTTATCAATGTTAACAATGCCTTCAGCAGCAGGATTGGCTAACCAGTCCAAAACAAAATTACCGCCAATAAAGCCTGCGCCACCCGTAACAAGAATCATTAGATCTGTCCTTGACTCAAGAAATCTTCATAACCAATCTTCAAGCCATCTATTAAATTAATGCTTGCTTTCCAGCCGATACCTTCAAGACGATTGCTATTCATCAGCTTTTTTGGCGCTCCATCCGGCTTACTCACATCAAAGATTATTTTTCCTTGATAGCCAATTGCTTCACCCACAGCTTCAGTCAATTCTTTGACTCTCTCAATAGTCAAATTCAAAAGACTTTTACCATCAATTAAAGGCACAAACTGCTTAGGGAAACTCTCCCTAGAAAGAGGCCACAAGCGAGTGCCTGATCCACCACAAAGAATAATTGGTTTAATTTTGCAAGTCATTTCTGTATTTTATATGCATTCAATTCTCTAGTCTAAACTTAATAACTAGGGTCTGATATATGGCATTAGTATGCTTTTTTCTCCTTAATCTCCCCTAAATTTGGCTCATTTAGGGGAACGCTTTGCTCACACTAGATGAGAATGAGTCCCTTTTATAAATTTGGAGGTTTTGCAAAAACCAGCTTGAAGACCAGAATCTAAGTAAGATGTATTTAGATTGGTTGGTAAAAAAAAGTAGGTCTTGAGGACTCGTCAATCCGAGGCACCCTCTTAGCCTTAGTTGATCAAATTGCGCGACACCACATCCACCACCTTCATCTTGCGTTCCCACTCCTGGTGCTTGCGCAGCTCACTTAATGAATCTTGAAAAAATTACTTGAGCTCAGAAAGAAATGTATTAACTGACATAATCCATCACCATTTTAGAAGTGCATGAATATCATGGTGTAAGTATCAAGCTTAAATGGGGTGCTCGTGGTTTAGAAATCCCCCATTTCAATCTACTACTTCACCATTAGGCTGATAGCCAGGTACTAACTTTTTAAGTTTAGTTTTAATCAACTCGACATCACAACCATCCAAGACAATATTAAGCTTTTCAAGCTCTTCCTGCAAATCACCCCAAGATAAGAACTCTTCATGCGCCTTCATGATTTTTGGGTGAGCTGTTAGATGTGGGTTGTCACCAATCAAGAGTTCTTCATAGAGCTTTTCTCCTGGACGTAAACCAGTAACTTTAATCTCTATGTCACCATGAGGGTGAGCTTCATCCTTGACCAATAGGCCTGATAAATAAACCATCTTGACGGCCAAATCATGAACCCGCACAGGCTCACCCATATCTAGCACAAAGACATCACCCCCAGTAGCCATCGAGCTGGCCTGAATTACCAATTGCGCCGCCTCAGGAATGGTCATGAAATAACGTGTGACTTCAGGATGAGTCAGCGTAATAGGTCCACCCGCAGCAATTTGCGCATTAAATAATGGAGCCACAGAGCCAGAGGAGCCAAGAACATTCCCAAATCGCACCATTGAAAAATTAGTTACCCGCTCACTTTTAGCAGTAATATCGGCCATCGCCTGTACTACCATCTCAGCAATACGCTTACTAGCCCCCATCACATTGGTTGGCCTAACCGCCTTATCGGTACTCACCAAAATAAATTGGGATACGCCACACTCTAAACTTACTTGGGCGCAGGTGAAAGTGCCAAAAACATTATTACGAATACCTTCAGCAGGGTTTTTCTCTACCAATGGAACATGCTTATACGCTGCCGCATGAAAGACCGTAAAGGGCTTATGAGCCCTAAAGACCTTCAACAACAGATCTTCATCACGCACTGAAGCCAAACAAGGAATTAGCTTAAGTTGCAAAGCTAAATCAGTAGAAGCACCCTCATCACCCGCATCGGAAAGGTCATCCTCGAGGCTAATGAGAATACTTTTTAATTCTTCATAGATTAGATAAAGAGAGTATTCACTACTATCAATCAGAATTAAGGATTTAGGAGAAAATTTAATAATTTGGCGGCAAAGCTCACCAC
>CAMBJN010000133.1 GCA_945867755.1 Polynucleobacter meluiroseus | reverse complement strand
CCAGAAAGAACTGCGGCACTTAAACAATTAGAGCAAGAATCTAAGAGAAAAAATCAAACTCAATTGTGGATTGAAACACCCTATCGCAATGCGGCCATGATTGAAGCAATGCTGCAATCATTACAAGGTAATACACAAATGTGTGTTGCAGCAGATTTAAGCTTGCCTAATGCTTTGGTGATTTCTAAAACTGTCAGTGCTTGGCAAGCGCACCTAAAAAAAGAGCCTGAATTACTCCAAGCTCTTCATCAACGACCGGCTGTGTTCTTGATATTGGCCTAGTCTTGTCTTGATCTTGAATTAGATCAACGTAACTGACCGCCGTACATCAATACCCTGGTAGCGCCCTCGCCCATCGCAGCACCAAAACGCTTGGCTACTCTTTCAGCAAAATTATCTTTCATGGTGTAGTCAACAATCGTTGGTGCTTTGAACACATCGCGTGCCACGCCATCCACACTGCTCAAGCCATCACTCAAACCAAGCTCAACACTCTTGGCACCATTCCACACCAAACCAGTGAACATGTCTGGGTCTTCTTTCAAACGATCGCCACGCCCAGATCGCACCACCTTGATGAATTGCTCGTGCACTTCACCAATCACTCCTTGAACAAATTCCTTTTGTTTCGGATCTTGTTTGCTGAATGGATCCAGTAGGGCTTTATTTTTACCGGCTGTGATGGCGCGACGCTCAATCCCCAACTTCTCCATCAAACCAGTAACGCCAAAGCCGCTCATGATCACACCGATAGAGCCGACCAAACTGGCTTTATCAACATAAATATTTTCTGCGGCAGATGCCACGTAATAACCACCAGATGCGCAAATTTCTTCAACTACCACATGCAATGATTTTTGAGGGTACTTGGCGCGCAAGCGCAACATCTCATCATGAATGATGCCGGACTGAACTGGTGAACCACCAGGACTGTTGATGCGCAAAATCACGCCGACACTTTCAGAGCTCTCAAAAGCTGCTTGCAATGATGCGTTGATCGCGTCTGCACTGGCTTTGCTGTCTGGCGCGATTTCACCTTGCAAATCAACCAAAGCAGTGTGCTTACCTAAATTTGATTTACCACCAATATCAATATCAAATAAATTGATCGCAACCCCGACAAACACCAGCAAGGTCATGATGCGCACAGCAGTTCTCCAGCGACGACCACGACGCTGCTCCTTGAGGTTCTCTAACAACAAATGTTCTAAGGCCTGTTTTTCCCAGACTTTTTCATCAGACATAACTTACTTTCTTAATAAAGCTAACTAATTTAATTTAACCAATGCAATGAATTTAACTGGCACAGGTAAGAGCTTAATCTTTTTATGCGTTACCTGCTAACCAATCAGATAATTCCTGAACATTCTTGACACAAGCCAAAGGATTTTCAGTTTTCAAAACATGCTCAGGATGTGCGCCATAAGTCACGCCCACGGCGTCCGCTCCTGCCGCATTGGCCATACCTAAATCATGCGTTGTATCACCAATCATCAAGATTTTTTCCATCGGCACCAATAAAGCATCAGATAAATCCAAGAGCATGCCGGGGTGGGGTTTGGATTTTGATTCATCCGGTGTGCGGCTATCGGCAAAAACATCTTCAAGCTGATGAAAACCCAAAGAACGATCTAAGCCCTTGCGACTTTTACCTGTGGCTACTGCCAAAAGATGTCCTCGATCTTTTAATTGATACAACAAATCTTTGGCACCTTCAAACAAACTTAATTCATGATCTTTACTCAAGTAATGAAATCTGAAGCGATCAATTAGTTTGTAGTGCTCATCCACTGAAACTGTTGGGCAAGCTTTGCGCAATGATTCTTGAATGCCTAAACCAATCACAAAACTAGCCACAGAATCTTCGGGCACAGGCAAAGCCAAGTCACGACATGCATCTTGAATACATCTAACGATTGTGGGTGTGGAGTCCATCAAGGTTCCATCCCAATCCCACACAATTAGTTCATAACGAAGTGACAAGGAAAATTTCTAATGAGAAGTTTGATTTAGTTTTTTTAATAAATCTGGAAGCGCAATCTGAACCGTATCCCAAACAACATCAAGATTTATATCAAAATATCCATGGGCAATCCTATTTCGCATGCCTCTCATACTTTTCCATTGAACATGAGAATTTTTTTCTGCAAAATCTGGGTATAAATCCATTACCTTTGCAGCAGCTTCACCAACAATTAAAAGACTCATGACAACAGCATTTTGAGTTTTTTTATCAATGACAAACTGGTCTTTGGATAAACCATCTATAAAAGTGATGGCCTCAGTTGCAGCTTGTGAAATATGCTCCAAATAATCTGGAAGTCGATTTTCATTCATACTGGTAGAGCTTGTAAAAGTACTTGCGTTCTGAATTTTTCTGGAAGGTCTTTTGGGGTTAGTACATCAACTCGAACGCCCAATAAGCTCTCAAGCTCATATTGCAAACCACCCAAATCAAACAAAGTAACCCCAGGGCCGACATCAACCAATAGATCTAAGTCACTTCCATCTTGATCCGTGCCAGTGACAACAGAACCAAAGATCCGTGGATTTGATATTTGAAAACGAGCAACCGCCTCTCGTACGGCTGTACGTTTGTTGTTGAGGGCAATTGATGGCTTCACAATATTCTCCTAAATTAGTTAGGTGGATTTTACACCTTGAATCAATGATTAAAAAATATTTAACCTTCTGATTTAATTAATTAAATCACAGGATTTTCTAAAGTACCAATGCCATCAATTTCAATCTTGACGGTATCGCCCTTCTTTAAAAAACGAGGGGGCTTAAAGCCCATTCCTACACCGCTAGGCGTGCCAGTGGCAATCACATCACCCGGATACAAAGTCATGCCTTTTGAAATTGCCTCGATGATGGTCGGGATATTGAAAATCAACAATTCAGTCGTGGCATCCTGTCTTAGCTCACCATTCACCCAACACTTAATCGATGCCTTGCTTGAATCTAGTTCATCCGCCGATACCAACCAAGGGCCCATGGGGCAGAAAGTGTCAAAGCTCTTACCCAAATGAAATTGCACATGCTTGGCTTGCACATCACGAGCACTGATGTCATTGATGATGGTGTATCCCCAGATATAACTCATGGCATCAGCTTGACTGATACCTTTGCCTTTTTTGGCGATTACCACGGCTAACTCAGCCTCATAATCCATTTCTTGGGTAGCCAGGGGATGACTATCAATAGCAACGTGAGGGCCGATCACAGACTCAGGCACCTTACTGAAGACCACTGGGTGCTTTGGTAAGTTGGCCATGGCGCCCTGCGCTTCACCCAACTTACTATCTTTGATTTCTTTGATGTGATCCAAATAATTTTTACCCACACAAAAAATATTTCTCTTGGGCTTGGGGATCGGAGCCAATAAACAGACATTTTTTAACGCAAGAGCAGAACCCAAAGCTGGCAAAGATTTGCCTTCAGCCATCAACTCAATGATCGTCAATGCACCACGTGCAGCATCTTCTTTACTCAACTGATACGGCGAGACTGTTTGTAAATCTGGAGCAACGACACCTACATATTGTTCTGATTGGTATTGATAAGCGGCTAACTTCATGTTGTCTCCATTTTTTCAAATGCTTCGGGAATATCCGCCTCGAAAGTCATCTTTTCTTCTGTTTTAGGATGAATGAATGATAAATGCCTTGCGTGTAGCAATAGTCTTTTAGGTTTCAATACTTTATCTAATTCTTGGTCTCCGTACTTGTCATCACCCAAAATAGGATGGTCATAGGTTTGTAAATGCACGCGAATTTGATGAGTGCGGCCTGTTTTAAGTTGGGCTTCAACCAAACTGCAGAGGCCGTCGCGATAATTTGCTTTGACGCGGATGTTGGTATGGCTTGGCTGACCACCATCTTCGGCCACCCT
>CAMBJN010000132.1 GCA_945867755.1 Polynucleobacter meluiroseus | reverse complement strand
GATGCGGCCCAACCAAGGGCACCCGAAACACCGTGCATTGAATAGGCATGAGCGACTCGCTCTGGGGAAATTCGACGATTGATCAAGGTGTAATCAGCTGGATGAAACACACCGTTACCGAGGCCTGCTAAGCAGGCGCCAAATAACAAACTCCAATAACCCGTTGCAAACGACAACACAATGGCTGAGATAGCCAGAGTTGCAACACCAAAGAAAAGAACTTTAAGAGGGCCTGAATGATCAACCCAAAAACCAGCAGCGGCTTGCATGATGGTTGAGACAACAAAGAACATGGTCATCAAGAATCCAAGCTCAGCGTAACTGAGCCCAAATTCAACTTTTAGCCATGGAAATAACGGGGCTAGGATTAAGTGATAAAAATGGGAGGTGCCATGCGCCACGCTGACAAGGCCAATAACCTCCGCGTCTCTGCGAATAGTCATTGGCCGATATTACTACTGATTGAATGAGGCTGCTAGTTTTGCTTAAAGCCTCGCGGCTGGTTTAGTGAACAACCCGATCAAACATGAATGCCCCATTTTTATCAACATCTACTGGAACAATGGCTTTAGGGCCAAACTTACCTTCCAGGATTAGTCGAGCCACTGGGTTTTCAATGTATTGCTGAATCGCTCTTTTCAATGGTCTTGCGCCAAAGACGGGGTCATAACCAGCTTCTGAGACCCGCGCAAGAGCTGCATCACTGACTTCAAGCAACATATCCATTTTCGCCAAACGATCACGCAAGCGTTGCAACTGAATCTTAGCAATTGCAGCAATATTCTTTTGATCTAAACCATGGAACACGACCATCTCATCAATGCGATTTAAAAACTCAGGGCGGAAATGTTCTTTGACATCAACCATCACGGCTTCTTTGAGCTTCTCTTGTGGTTGACCAGTCATTGACTGAATCATTTGCGAACCTAAATTACTGGTCATCACGATCACCGTGTTTTTAAAGTCCACAGTTCGCCCCTGTCCATCGGTCATGCGACCGTCATCCAAGACCTGCAACAAGACATTGAATACATCGGGGTGAGCTTTTTCAACCTCATCCAATAAGATGACGCTATAAGGCTTGCGACGAACCAATTCGGTTAGATAGCCACCTTCTTCGTAACCAACATAGCCGGGAGGAGCTCCAATCAAACGAGCCACACTGTGCTTTTCCATGAATTCACTCATGTCAATCCGAATCAAGTGCTCATCACTGTCAAACAAGAATTCAGCCAAGGCTTTGCAAAGTTCTGTTTTACCAACACCCGTTGGACCGAGGAATAAGAATGAGCCATAAGGCTTGCCTTCATCGGATAGACCAGCACGTGAGCGACGAATAGCATCAGAAACGGCTGTAATAGCCTCTTCTTGACCAATCACTCGATTGTGCAAGTAATCTTCCATTTGTAATAGCTTGTCGCGCTCTCCTTGCATCATTTTTGATACAGGAATACCGGTGGCCCTTGAGACCACTTCGGCGATTTCTTCTGCGCCCACTTGCGTGCGCAACAATTTGTGTTTAGAAGTGGGTCCTTTTTCCTCAGCAACAGCGGCCGATTTCAATTTACCTTCTAGTTCGGGCAACTTGCCATACTGCAGCTCAGCAACTTTTTCTAATTTGCCATCACGTTGCAATTTAATGATTTCAGATTTGACTTTATCAATCTCTTCTTTGATCGAGGCGGTTCCTTGAGCGGCACCCTTTTCTGCTTTCCAGATTTCCTCAAGATCTGCGTACTCTTTACCTAAACGTTTGATCTCTTCTTCAATCAGCGATAAACGCTTTTGTGAAGCTTCGTCTTTTTCTTTCTTCACAGCCTCACGTTCAATCTTCAATTGAATCAAGCGACGATCTAATTTATCCATCACTTCTGGCTTTGAATCAATTTCCATTCTGATACGTGACGCGGCTTCATCGATCAAATCAATCGCTTTATCAGGCAAGAATCGATCTGTGATGTAGCGATGAGATAACTCCGCGGCAGCCACAATCGCTGGGTCTGTGATTTCTACACCGTGATGCAATTCATATTTTTCTTGTAAACCGCGCAAAATAGCAATCGTGTCTTCAACACTGGGCTCACCAACCATGACTTTCTGAAAGCGGCGCTCCAAAGCGGCATCTTTTTCAATGTACTTGCGGTACTCATCCAATGTTGTGGCGCCAATACAGTGCAACTCTCCACGTGCCAAAGCGGGCTTGAGCATATTGCCGGCATCCATGGCACCCTCTGACTTACCTGCGCCCACCATGGTGTGTATTTCATCAATGAAGACAATGGTCTGACCCTCGTCTTTGGCGACATCACTTAAAACGGCTTTTAGGCGCTCTTCAAATTCTCCGCGGTATTTAGCGCCCGCCAAGAGCAAGGCCATATCTAATACCAATACGCGTTTGTTTTTTAAGGTGTCAGGAACTTCACCTTCAATGATTCTCTGAGCCAGACCTTCAACAATGGCTGTTTTACCAACACCTGGCTCACCAATCAATACGGGATTGTTTTTGGTGCGGCGTTGCAAAATTTGAATCGCACGACGAATTTCATCATCACGACCAATCACGGGATCTAATTTACCTAGACGTGCACGCTCAGTTAAATCGAGGGTGTATTTTTTTAAAGCTTCACGTTGATTTTCAGCATCAGCACTATTCACAGACTGTCCTCCACGAACTGCTTCAATAGCAGCCTCTAAAGTTTTACGGGTAATACCAGCGGCTTTGATTGCTTTACCAAGGTCACCTTTATCGTCACTCAAGACCAATAAGAAAAGTTCGCCTGCAATGAAATCATCACCTCGCTTGGTCGCTTCTTTTTCGGTTAGATTCAAGTGAGCCGCCAAAGAACGGCCAACTTGCACATCGCCACCTGTGCCCTGCACTTGAGGTAACTTAGTGAGCAAGGCTTGAATTGCCTTTTCCAAGGCAAGAGCATTCCCGCCAGTTCGATTGATCAGTGATTTAGCGGTGCTATCAGATTGCTGCAACATTGCTAAAAGGACGTGCTCAGACTCAATGTATTGATTATCAGCGTTCAAAGCCAAGCTTTGGGCTTCGCCCAGAGCTTCTTGGAACTTACTGGTTAATTTATCTAGTCTCATGGATATCTCCCATTATTCATGTCCAGTATGTGGGTACATAAGCCTCAATTTCAAGTGATTTAGTTCAAATAAATTGCTGGCTTTATCATAGAGGCATGTCATGGTGTTTATATCTCTTGGAATGTTCTGATGGAAGCTACTACGCTGGCATCACCAATGACCTGGAGAACCGTATTAACGCTCATAACAATGGCACAGGCGCCAAGTACACCCGTGGCAGAAGCCCAGTCAAATTGATTGCCCAGCAGGCCTTTGAAAACCGCTCTGAGGCGTCTAAGGCTGAAAGCCAGATCAAAAAGCTCCCCAAAAACCTCAAACTGGGATTTTTTGCGTGAGTAACGAGAATTTTAAAGAGATTCAGGAAAAGATCGAAGAGTTTTACCAAGCTGTCCAAGTAAATTGGCCTGGCTTTAAGACTCGCGTCGGCCAAGAACAAATGTTTGCTCATATTGCGCAAACCCTGAGCCAAGCTAAAAGCGCCAAAGACGTTCGAGATGGCGACAACATCTTGGTGGTTGAGGGTAAAACAGGTGTGGGCAAAACGCTGGGTTACCTCATTCCAGCGATTGTCTTTAGCAAGTTGCTCAATAAGCGCGTGATCATCAGCACCGGCACCGTGGCACTCCAAGAGCAGCTCATGCAAAAAGATTTGCCTAATTTGGCAGATTTATCACCCATCTCTTTTGAATATGCTTTGGCCAAAGGTCGGAGTCGTTATGTGTGCAATATCCGTTTAGAACAGGTCAGCGGAAAAACCAAACAAACAGCCCTTTTTGAAGATGCCAACTGGGATGGCCCTCCTAAAG
>CAMBJN010000131.1 GCA_945867755.1 Polynucleobacter meluiroseus | reverse complement strand
TGGCTTCCTCTAAGCCTTGCGCAAAACCTTCTTCGCGACCTTGCGCAAAACCTTCTGCCTTACCTTCTTTCCTACCTTCAGCGAATTCGGCCTGTCGGCCATCGATGATTTCTTGGGCTAACTTTGCAATAGATGGATCGGGATGTTTGAAGCGGTCTTCATTGAGTGAGACAATCTCCCATCTTTCGTACGCAGTCTCTATTTTCTGTTCGGACATTAAATGAACTCTTCTTCATCACCTTCAGACATGACAGAAATGGTTCCTGCGCCCAATAAGCCAGTAACAACCGCAAGAATTTCTCTTTGTTGTTTTTCAACCTCTGACAACTTAACTGGGCCTTTTGCCTCAAGATCTTCTCGAAGAAGATCGCCAGCGCGACGTGACATATTGTTAAGAAACTTATCGCGTAGGGCATCGGAAACACCTTTAAGGGCTGTGACCAAGCCTTCAGATGAAATTTGTTGAAGAACGATTTCCATATCGCGATCACGAATTTTGATGATGTCATCAAAAATGAACATTTCATCTTTGATTTGATGCGAAAGCTCTTCATCAATACCGGCAACATATTGCATCACATTGTCACTGACCTCTGTGCCTAAGAAGTTAAGGATCTCAGCAGCAGGGCGAACTCCACCCAAGCCCCTTTGTGAATCATCTTTAAGTAGTAATTTAGATAAAGAAATATTCACCTCTGTCAGTGCTTCAGGGGGAATACCATCTAAGGTGGCAATTCTTGATATGACTTCATTTCGAACATCAACAGGCAATTCAGTGAGAATTTCTCCCGCTTTTTGACGAGTCAAGAAAACCAATATGGTTGAAATAATTTGAGGGTGCTCATTGACAATCAACTGCGCCGCCTGTTTGGGCGGCATGTTTTTAAGAACATCAAGGCCGGAAGAGTAATCTTGTTTATTTAAGATTCTGCCAAGAACAAGACCGGCATCCTCTTCCCCGAGGGTTTTTTCTAAAATATCTTTTAAGAATTCATCGTTGTTAACTCCCAATGCGGATTGGGATTTGACGTCAACGCTGAAATCTCTTAAAACTTTACGTAAATAAGCGTCATTAACGCCCTTTAATTCAGAAATGGCTCGGCTGATTCTCTGTAATTCATCGGATGTGAGATTCTTGAGAACATCCGCAGCTTTCTCTTCGCCAAGAGCAAGTATTAATACTGCGGATTTTTTTAAGCCCTCAACGCTCATTCGTTAATCCAATCTTTGACTACCGCTGCCACAGCCTTAGGATTTTGGGCGCCAAATTTTTGAACCGCTTTTAGGTCACTGCCAGAGTTTCGGCCAAGGCCTGAGAGATCGGAAGCAATTTTCTTGGCTTCAGCATCAAGCTCTTCATCAATTTCCTCTTCCTCTTCTTCTTGCTCAGCATTGCCACCTGCACCACCACCACCTCCGCCTGCACCTGCGAAACCTCCTGCGCCTGCTCCTGCTGAGCCGAAAGCGAAGCTGCCACCAACAGATGCGTTCGCCATGCGTGCCATGAGTGGTTTAAGAACTTTGGAATAAAGTAAGAACAAAACAACAGCAGTAACAAGATATTGAAGAGCAGTTTTGGCAGTTGATAAATTAGCGTATGGTTTCCAAAATGCTTCCTCTGGAATGTCTACTTTTTCTGCTTGCTTGAATTCGCTGTTGGTCAGATTGATCGTATCTCCACGATCTTGACTAAATCCAACGGCCTCTTTGATGAGTGCAGTGACTTGGGCTTTTTCTTCATCGGTCAATGGTTTCTGGGTAGTTTTACCTTCAGCATCTACAGATGATTTTAAATTAATAACAACGGCTACCGCTAAGCGTTTTATGCCGCCAACAGGCTCTTTGGTGTAGCTGATAACTTTATCAACTTCATAGTTGATAATATTTTCTTTTTTCGCATTGGTTGCAGCGCTAGCAGCAGGGGCTGCTGCATTGGTATCTTGTTTTGCGCCAGCTTGATTACTGGCTGCTCCTGGAATGCCACCTTTAGCTGGATCTGAACTGGTTGATTCGTTACTCTTCTGGCTGCGAATGGTATTTTTCTCTGGGTTGCTATTTGGGCTATATGTTTCCGTTGCTTTTTCAACGGTAGTAAAGTTAACTTCTGCTGCCACCTGTGCTTTGACGTTTCCTTCACCCAGTAATGGTGTCAGTATTGCCTCGATACGTCTGTTGAGATTGTCTTGGATGTCTCTTACGTACTTGAGCTGTGAAGGGTCAAGCTGATTTGGGTCGTTGCCATCACTGGTTTTGCCAGATAATAAAGAGCCGTTTTGATCAACCACTGTGACATTTTTTGCAGGTAACTCAGGAATACTACTTGAGACCAAATGCACGATGGCATTGACTTGACCCATATCCAAAGCTCTACCTGGCTGCAAGTTGACCATGACTGATGCGGTAGGGTATTGTTTTTCTCGAACAAAAACAGAAGGTTTGGGGATGGCTAAATGAACCCGACTGGTTGCAACAGCACCAATCGAATTGATGGTTCTGGCTAATTCACCTTCTTGAGCTCTCTGATAATTAACTTGCTCAATAAATTGAGAAGTTCCCATTTTTTGGTTTTCCATCAGCTCAAAACCAATGTTTCCCCCTCTGGGTAAACCTTGGGCTGCAAGCTTTAGGCGAGCGTCATAAACTTGACCTGATGGCACCAATATAGTGCCACCATCTTCTGAAAACTTATAAGGAACTGCCATTTGGGCGAGGGCTGCGACGATAGCGCCACCATCTCGATCAGAATAATTGGATAAAAGGACTCGGTAGTCTGCAGTTTTCATGCTCCACATAAAAACAGCGGCCATGATTCCGACTGCTAGAGCAATACCTGCGCCCAGGGCAATATTGAGCCCAAAACTACTCTGAATAAAGTTGCTAAATCCACTGCGTTCTTCGTTAGCTTGATCTGGCATCGTTAATCTAATTTAGGGTGAAAAAAATGTTACAAATTGACACCTTACATTCTCCTACTTGCAAATCAAGCTATAAGCCTAAATAGGGGTGAAAAACCCCCTTTTATCAGAGGGTTGACTCAATTTTGACTTGTTATAGTCATTCTATCTTGTGAATGTAATAAAAGGCATTAATTTAATATGACTTCACCTGTGGGAAGCTCTCAAATAGAGTCGATTTTGAGCCAGATACGCAACAGTTCAGCGGTTGTGAAGCCGCCTGTGGCTAAACCCATGGATGTTGCCAACCCTGCCTCAACAACAAAAATCGATTTTGCTGCTGCTTTGCGAGCCCAATTGGACCAACTTAACAACATTGAGAAGAATTCAGTGAGTTTAGGTCAACGATTTGCCTTGGGTGACACCAAAGTCAATTTATCGGATGTCATGATTGCCTCGCAAAAAGCCAGTATTGCCATACAAACCAGTGTTCAGGTACGTAATAAGGTGGTTGCGGCCTACCAAAGCATCATGAACATGCAGATTTAAGCCAGTCCAGCATCATCTTTTTTGACTTCTATTTTTTTAGCCGGCACCATTGCTGCGTCAATTTGATAAAGCCAAGCCAAGAGTTCTGCCACCACTTTATATAACCCAGGCGGAATCTCTTTATCCAAATCAATACCCATTAACAAAGCCACGAGTTCTTTTGACTCATGCACGTAGATATCATTGGCTTTCGCAAGTTCAATAATTTGCTCTGCAATCAGACCTTTGCCAGCCGCAACGACCACAGGGGCTCTGCTGCCAGCTTCGTAGGCAATAGCAACAGCCGTGCGCAGGTCTTTGGGCTTATTCATCTTTTTGGATCAAGATGCTGCTGACATCATGACCTAGCGCGCTGAGGGTTTTAATGAATGCTTGCTGAGACTCTTGCAAGCGAGTGATCCCAGCTTCTTTGTCAATTAACAACTTCACTTGAGTTTGATTGCCGATAATGATGACCGAAGCTTTTACTTCACCTAA
>CAMBJN010000130.1 GCA_945867755.1 Polynucleobacter meluiroseus | reverse complement strand
CACAGGGGTGGCTAATAAGAACTGCATCCACGCTGGCAACATCCAATGAACTCCAAAGGGCATGAGCAACATGGGGGCAAGCAATGGCAGAGACAGAGCCATGGCCAAGATCACTGCTTCTTTGCCATGCAAGTCAATAGTTTTAGTATAAGTGGGGCTTGCTTGTTCTCGACTGAATACGCTTGCTTCAAATCCAGCTTTCTCAACAGCTGTGATTAAAAGATCAGTGATAATTTGGGGTTCTTGATTGACCCTGATTTGAGCTTTTTCAGTTGCTAGATTGACGCTCGCAGCATCAACCCCAGCAACTTTTGATAATGATTTTTCAAGCCTAGCCACACATGAGGCGCATGTCATGCCGCAAATGTTTAAGGTGACTAATTGACTCATACGCTCCATAATGGAATAAGTTAAGATTTACACAGATTGTCCTACTTATATTAGTAAACTACAAAAAATATGACATTCATTTTTACTGTTAAAGGCATGAACTGCGGTCATTGCACCCAGGCCATCACAAAAGCCATTGCGGGACTTGATCCTCAAGCAAAGGTTGATACAGACATCCCCAAACAAACAGTCACAGTAACCAGCGGCCTTGATCGCAAACAATTGAGTGATGCCATTGTTGATGCTGGTTACGATATTGTGGCGGCCGCTTAATGGATATTGCAAACATCATTCAGACAGTCGCTATTTATGCGATACCTGTCATTTTTGCAATCACATTGCATGAGGCTGCGCACGGTTATGCGGCCAAGCAACTCGGTGACAATACAGCCTATGCTTTAGGCAGAGTGACTCTTAACCCTATCAAGCACATTGATCCAATGGGCACGATCGCCGTTCCTCTATTGCTCTACTTTGCTACTGCCGGCACTTTCTTGTTTGGTTACGCCAAACCAGTGCCAGTTCGCTTTGGCAATTTAAGACACCCAAAAAAAGACATGATTTGGGTGGCTCTAGCAGGGCCAGGATCTAACTTAGTTCAAGCAATCTTTTGGGCCATCATGTATTTGCTCTTGGTCAAGGTATCACTCACCGAACGTTTCTTTTTAGAAATGTGTCAGGCGGGTGTATTGGTCAACGTGGTGATGTTTGTCTTTAATTTATTTCCTTTGCCGCCACTAGATGGTGGCAGAATCTTGGTAGGCGTATTACCTTGGAAACAGGCTGCGATGGTCTCAAGAATTGAACCTTGGGGCTTTTTCATTGTTTTAGGCTTAGTGGTCACTGGTGTGATCAGTGCTCTTTGGATGCGGCCACTGATGTCTGCAACTTACTGGCTGCTAGATGTTTTACTCGTTCCATTTCGTTTCATTTTTTAATTTTTAAGGAGATAACCATGAAACAATCAATCTTAGTAGCAGGTTTAATGCTGTCACTGTTAGCGCCCGGCATGGCTCATGCTCAATTTGCTAAAACTGAAGATGCGATCAAATACCGTGCGGCCACATTCACGGTGATGGGTAATCATTTCTCCAGAATTGGTGCTGTTGTTAAGGGCGAGAAGCCATTTGACAAAAATGAAGTTGCTGCCAATGCAGCAGTGGTTGCCAGTATGGCTCAACTGCCATGGCAAGCATTTGGTCCAGGTACAGAAGGCGGTAAATCATTGCCTGAAATTTGGAAAGAAATGGATAAGTTCAAAGCCGGTAGCGAGAAAATGCAAAAAGCTGTGGCTGATCTAAATGTTGCTGCTAAATCTGGTGATTTAGAAACAATTAAAAAGGCATTTGGTGAAGCAGGAAAATCTTGTAAAGCTTGCCACGATAACTATCGCAAGAAGTAATACATGATCAAAGCGATGGCAAGCAATATGGCCATCGCTTTGAGTCTTACCTTTGAGTCATCCTGAACCAAAGGAGTAGTTTCTGCCCACTCTTTATCGCCAGTGATCATGGCAGAGATGAGATTGATTCTCTTGGCATATTTGTAATACAGAATGGCGCCAATGTGCACCCCCACCAAAGCCAGCAGCACCCATTCATTCCAACGATGGAATGACGTCAAGAGCTCCACCCAAGTAGACGCCACATACTTTGCCAGCGGCCCATCAAAAGCAATGTCATCGCTTGCAAACAATCCCGCCAAGGCTTGAATAAAAAATAGGCCAATTAAAACCAGAACTGAGATAGCCCCTACTGGGCTGTGCCCAGGTGTTTCGGTGGGATTCTTAAGATAAGCAAAGATGACTTTAGGTGACTTGATAAATTGAGCGAAGCGCACATGATGCGTTCCCACAAAACCCCAAATGAGTCTGAAGAAGATCAAGGTCAAAACAAGGTAGCCAAAACGACCGTGCCAAATCATGGCATTACCGCCTAACTTAACGGACACAAAACTGCCAATCACGGCCAAAACTAAAAGCCAGTGAAATAATCTTGTCGGCAGATCCCAAATACGAATTTTCATGTGAGTATCAGTTTAGTTTACGATGTCATGATGCGTAAAAATATCTATCTTTTGTTTATCTCTATTTCCAGCATTTTTATTTTAAGCGCCTGCGCCAATCAGCCGGTATACCGTCAATCAAGCAACCCTTTAAACAGTGTCAGCTCCGTTGATTTGAATCGCTACCTTGGAACCTGGTATGAAATCTATCGCCTGCCCAATAGATTTGAAGACATCGACTGTGTGACAGTTTCGGCCCAGTATTCTCTGCGAGACGATGGCCATGTCAGTGTTATCAATACTTGCCTTAAAAAAGATGGTCCTAAGGTAGCCAATGGAATTGCCAAAGTGGTTCCAGGCTCTAATAACGCTCAATTAAAGGTGTCTTTTTTCAGACCTTTTTATGGAGATTATTGGGTGATTGATTTGGCCAATGATTACTCTTGGGTGTTGGTGGGCGAGCCAGCAGGCAAGTATTTTTGGATTCTAGCCAGACAAAAACAACTGGACCCCAAATTAGAAGAAGCTCTCTTAGTGAAAGCTGAAAAACTGGGTTATCAACGCAAAGATCTGATCAAGCCCATCAATAGCCCTTAAGCCGTCTTTATTGTTTCGTCAATAGATCTTTGCTGGTACGCTCTTGACCATCAGCAAACAGCTTGTAGCAAAGACCGCCGCCCGTTTGATTGCGGACCTTCTTAGCAGCTTCTTGCATTTTGTACATGGTATTAAAGCAATCCATGCGCGTCTCAAATTGATATGTTTTAACTTCGGTGGGTTTGTTATTTTTTAACAGTGTGAACTCTAAAGTCCAATGAGTATCGCCCATTACCCTAGGTGGCACCACCTCTTCCTTAGGCGCTGTTTGGCAGGCTGTTAAGAAAATTGCACTCAGTAATAATAGTTTTCTCATTCAGTGATTCACTGCCCCATTTTTACGTGATCAAAGTCATGCTTATTTGGTACTAAATAAGCACCTAGCAACATACCAAAGGCGCTGGCTATCAAGCCCAATAAATGAGGCTCAACCAGCAACTCTGCATTGGTGAACTCTAATAACAACCATACACCCAAACCAAAGGTGATGGCAAGAGAAGCGCCTAAATTACTTGCTCTTTTCCAGAATAAGCCTGCCGCCAGAGGCACAAAAGCACCGGCCAGAGTGATTCGGTAAGCATGCTCTACCATGGTGTGAATCGATTCATCTGTATAAATCGCGTAAAAAGTCACAATGACCGCAAAACAAGCCACGGTGAGTTTCGTAGCCCATAAAAATTGTTTATCACTCATATGCGGCACAACCGATTTCAGAATATTTTCTGAAAAAGTCACTGAAGGAGCCAATAAGGTTCCTGATGCCGTACTCATGATCACCGATAAAAGTGCCCCAAAGAATATGACCTGAATGACGAATGGCATTTTTTCTAAGATGAACATGGGCAAAATCAACTGAGAATCTTTACCAAGATATTTTGCGACCAAATCAGGATCAATCATGGTAGCCGAATAAGCCAAAAATAACGGCACTGCAGCGAAGAAGAAATAGGAG
>CAMBJN010000129.1 GCA_945867755.1 Polynucleobacter meluiroseus | reverse complement strand
AAATCCAGCAAGGGCTCCTGAGCTAAAGAGTGCTCTGGCGCAAGGCAAGGTCCAGGTGAGCTTACCAATGGTTTGATCGAGTTGGCATGGCGGGCCCAAGACATCCTCAATGCCAGCCAATTCTTTTTGGGCCTGAGACCACATATTCTTGGCTACCAGCAAAAGAATTGCGGCAAAAATCAGAACCAAAGGCCAATTGGGCAATTGATGGGCCAACCAAATTCCAAGGGGGGACAAAATCACACCAGCGCAGGCAATTAAAAGCGCGGCTTTGTATCTGAGTATTTTTGCTTTAAAGCCCAGGTAAGCGCCCAAGCCAGAAGACAAAGCCACTGCCATTAATCCGATGGGAGCGGCCTGAGCGACCTCTAAATCAAGGAAGAACCCCAAGAGGGGCACGGACAAAATAGCCCCACCCGCACCTGTCAAACCTAAGACCACTCCAACAAAAATGCCAAGAGCAATTCCGATGAGTGTTAACTCCAATGAATCAACCGACCTGCTGAGCCAACATGTACAAATTAGTTGATCTGGCGCCTGAGCGGCAGAATGCCAAAACAGGACCAGGCATGGTCTCAAGCAAGCGAGCCATTTCTTGAGCTTGCTCTAAAGTGATCTGACCGCTGACCACTGGCAAGTATGCGTAATTAAGGCCCAGTGATTTGGCAGCCATTTCAATTTCAGCGCTCAAAGGTTGCTGTGGACCGGCCTCGCCATCTGGGCGATTATTGATGATTGATTTGTAACCTTGGCGAGCGATTTCAGCAACATCCGGCGCACTGATCTGCCCCAAAGTACCAAATTGATCTGTATGACAAGCGATTTGAAGTGGCATGCCACATCCTCCAGTGTTTGAATGTTGATTTGAATGATTGCTACCTAGAACTGGTTCACATGGTGGTGGCAGCATTCTCCATTGCAAATACTTCATCGCCAATGTGGCGCCAACAATAAACCCAGCAATGGCAATGAATGAACTGATGGCCAATGTTGAAATACCCGTCAAGCCCTGACCAATCGTGCAACCAAACGCAGTCACACCTCCAACACCCATTAAAACGCCACCGAGCAAATGATTGCCAGTGTCCTCTGCATTTCTGAAACTTTCCCAATGGAATGTCTTGGTCACAATCGAATAGATGAATGAACCAACAATCAAACCAAAGACTGAAGAAATACCTAAAGTTATTTTTCTGCTTGAATCACTGAAAAATGTCAGCCATTCAATCACGTAGGCATAAGGCGCCACATACGTTAAGCTTTCCATGCGACCACTGTTGGTCGCAACAAACACTTCTTCCAAAGTATTTGGGTCTTCAGCCACATAACCCAAGACCCCTGAAATCCACCAAACTAACAAGACAGCAGCGCCAACACCAAAGCCAGCCAAGAGATTGTTAAGGCTCCAGAATTCTTTTTTGATCAGCGCAAACAAAATCAATGCGCCGCCAATGATGAGCGCCAAACTGATCTGCAAAGTGTCTTTGGCCATACCCATCGAAGCAGCAAGCACACTGGGTAAATCCTGCTGAGTCGATAAAGTAATAAACACGGAATCAGTTGTGTTGACTCTTAAAACACCAAACACGCCCCTTAAGGCCATATAAGACGATAGAGCCAAAGTCAAAAAGACCACCAAAGACTTTAAATTGCCCGCGCCAATGCGCAGCAAAGTTTTACTGCCGCAACCTGAGGCCAACACCATGCCAAAACCAAACATCGAAGAACCCACGATCGTGGATAACCAGGTCAAGCGCGAGCCGGTATAGATAGATTTACTAACGTCAATCATGCCCATCGAGGTCATGACCCCCACGCCAACAATCGCTACTCCCATGGCTAACAACCATTGGCGCATGCGAGTCCACTCGCCCATGATGGCAATATCAGTGATAGCACCCATGGTGCAAAAGCGTGTTTTCTGTAAAACGATGCCCAAAAGTACGGTCACCACAAATGTGGACCAAAGAACAGTGCTGGAAATGGAATTTAAGTTAATTTCAGGCATAAATAGAGGTTTTACCTTTTAAGCCTGACATTTTATGGCATTTTTGGCGATTAGCCTTAAGCCTGGTCTTTTGCTGGAATTTTTAAGTATTCTTGATCGTTAAAGCGTGGCACCCAATTTGGCTTGTAAATCACAAAGACAGCCAGCAACATGCCTGACAAAGAACCCTCTGTTAACGATAGAACCACCAGAGTCACAAACCAATCTACCAGGTCCATTGATAAACCCAGGCTGGTTGGCCAAAAAGCCTGGTGCCAGATCATCAAGCAGACCGCTGGAATAATCACACTCAGAACACCTGCCACGTAACCATGACCAAAGATGAACACAAAGAGATGTTTAGGAAGGCAGCCACCCACCAAGCGCATGACTCCACAGGCGCACATAGCTGGGAAAACGCCCAAAACTAAAAATTGATGCAAGGCATGATTCAGCGTCCATGAAGAGGCCAAGGCAACAATGGTTGTCACACCTGCAAGCATCACGATGGCGGGACGTAACCCATACATTGCAACCAACAAAGACGCACCGAAGAATTGAAACGATAAACCAATCAGTGCATCGACGGCCATGCCAGGAAGATAGGCTCGAATGTTCCAAGCCAGACCGAGAGCCAGGATGCCGCCTAAAACTGAATTGATCACTTGGGGCCTGATCAATACCCTCCAATGATCATTGGAGAACGCCCAAAACAGAACAAGACCAGATATAACGAGAGATATGCTGGTCATGTCCATATTCATGATTGTTTATGCAGCGAAACCTGGGTTTCCTTTTGCACCCTCAATGATGGGCATATTGAGTTGCTTGGCTTTGACTGTCTTGATATCGCGAAGGTATTTGGCCACCACGTCCCAAATTGGCTCACCACCGGCAGCTTTTGCCTCTTCTGCCACTGGAGCCCAACCCGCCACTTTGTAAGTCTTGTTCGGGTCAATCAACTTGCCATTAAGCGTCATGTTGCTGATGCGCTTATTGGCTTGTCCCATTGGATTAATCGTGTACTGCAAACCACCCACACGCACCATGTCACCACCTTGTTGGTAGTAAGGATCAGGGTTGAATAAGTTATCTGCAATATCTTCAAGAACTGTTTTGATCATGTCACCCTTCATCATGGTCACAGTGGTCCATGGATAAGTGATGGCGGTTTGATCAAGCACGTGCTCCATCGTGATGGCTTGACCTGGTAACAATGAGGTGCCCCAACGGAAACCTGGTGAGAATGCAATTTCTGCATTTTTCACAGCCATCAAGCCATCCAAAATCAATTGGTCAAAGCTGCCGTTGAAGTTGCCGCGACGATACAAAGTACCTTCAGTCACAGCAAGCTTCTCGCCCAACTTGGTTTCATAAGGGGCGCGAATCTTATCAATCAGTTTGTTCATCGCCGCATCAGCAGGAATCATGTCTGAGAATATTGGCAATAACTTGTAACGGAAATCAGCAATCTTGCCGCCATCCACTTTGAAATCCAATACGCCCAAGTACTTACTGTTTGAGCCAGCGTTGGTTACCAATGTAACGCAGCCTGAGTTCTTTACTTTGACTGGTGTTGGCACACCGTCATGCGTGTGGCCACCCATGATGGCATCAATACCAGTCACACGACTGGCCATCTTCAAGTCCACGTCCATGCCGTTGTGAGACAAGACGACCACAACTTTTGCACCTTTAGCACGAACTTCGTTGACCATTTTTTGCATGTTGTCGTCTTGAATACCGAAGGTCCAATTAGCGACCATGTAACGTGGGTTGGCAATTGGGGTGTATGGGAAAGCCTGACCAATAACGGCCACTTTGACACCATTCATTTCACGAATCACATAGGGATCAAATACCTGGTCACCGAAGTCATTGGTTTTGATGTTTTGAGCCAAGAACGAAATCTTGCCTTTGAAATCTTTTTCAACAATCTCTTTCACGCGATCTTCACCAAGAGTCATCTCCCAGTGTGGCGTCATGATGTCTACACCCAAAGCCAAACATGCATCAACCATGTCT
>CAMBJN010000128.1 GCA_945867755.1 Polynucleobacter meluiroseus | reverse complement strand
TGAGGGCACACCCTGAAGTACAAGCGATGGGCGACGACATACGTCGCTTCATAGAAACCTGGCTACCAAAATATCAAGCCGACAGAAGAAGTTACTTAACGATTGCGATTGGCTGTACAGGCGGACAACATCGTTCGGTTTATTTGGTCAACTGCTTGTTTGATTATTTCAAAAAGAGATCTCAGGCGATTGCTGAAAATGATCTTCATTTACTCATTCGTCATCGCGAATTAGATTTAAATTCCTTAAAAAAAGAGACATCGGCTTAGGTAAGCCCAAGCCATCAAGATCATCCAGTGAAAACCACTGTTGATTCTCTTTTATAAAACCCCGCTTTTTTAGATGCGCCTTGATTGGCTTAATGGTCATCTGTCGATGCGTGAGCACATGCTTGAATGCAGTCATTGTCTGGCAGGGTTCTTTAGGCCGCTCTTGGCTCTCTGGAAAACACCACAAGCCCGCCCAAATTCCTTTCTGGGGCCTTTTTTCTAATAAGACTTGATCTTCATGGATCATCACCCACCAAGTCATATCAATTTTTTCAACTTTGACTTTTTTAACTTTCAAAGGAATTTGATTCACTCGTTCGGTTAAATGCGCAAGACATGACTTCTTAAATGGGCATGAGCCATTTTGAGGGTCGATACATGCAGGTTGATATTGGGTGCAGTGAGTTGCCCCAAAATCCATCAGACCTTGCGTATACGCAATCAAATCAGATTTTTTATGGGGTAATAAGCTCTCTGCATGGGTCCAAAGCTGATTGGCGTGCAATGCCTTGCTCAAATCCTGATCAAAACCCCAAATTCTTGCTAATACTCTTTTTACATTTCCATCCAAAATGGCGGCCCTTTTGCCATATGAAAAAACTGCAATAGCTGCCGCCGTTGATCTGCCAATACCTGGCAAAGACTTCAATGTTTTAGGGTCGCTCGGAAAGACTCCATCATATTTAGTCATCACAATTTGCGCGCACCGATGCAAGTTTCTGGCACGCGTGTAATAACCCATACCACTCCATTGCGCCAAAACCTCATCAACTGTTGCAGACGCCAAGCACTGAATACTTGGAAATATTTTTAAGAATTCATCATAGCGATTCAGAACTGTTGAAACCTGTGTTTGCTGCAACATGATTTCTGATAACCAAACACGGTATGCAGTTCTATTTTTTTGCCACGGCAAATCATGTCGACCTAATTTTTTTTGCCAGTCAATCAGATCTTGTGTGAAGTTTTTTACTTCTGTAAATTTCATTACTTTTTCTGACATTTCGAGCAAAAGTAAGTGGATCGCTGACCTTGAACTATTTGCTTGATGGGGGTTTTGCACTGAATGCACGGCATCCCAAAGCGATCATAGACTTTGGTTTGCAACATGAAATGCCCAGGATTGCCATCGCTGTTGACAAAATCTTTCAAGCTGCTCCCGCCGGCCTTGATTGCTCGGCTCAAGGTATCTTTAATGGACAATGCCAACATTGAGGCCCTAGCTTTAGATAATTTTCCTGCTGGCATCTCAGGATGAATACCCGCCAAAAAGAGACTTTCTGAGCAATAGATGTTGCCAACCCCAACAACTGCCTGACCAGCCAATAACCACTGCTTGATTGAAATTTGTCGGCCCCTGGCGTGTTCGAATAAATGTGGTCCCGCCTTCTCATCAGAAAAATCATCCGACAACGGCTCAACCCCTAGCTTAGCAATCAATGGGTGGCGTTCGATTTCACCTTCCTCATCAGCAGCCCATAAGACAGCACCAAACTTTCTAGGGTCATGCAAGCGCAATAATTTTTTACCAAAGCCAATTTCAACGCGATCATGTTTTTTTAGCTCATCCTTTGGGCTAGCCACTCTAAGGACGCCGGTCATACCCAGATGAATCAACAAATATCCATCTTCCATTCTGAATAACAAGTATTTACCACGTCGTTTAATTTGAGTGAGCTTTTTACCTAAGAGTAATTTACTTAAATTCCCCGGGACAGGCCAACGCAGGCGACCATCGTAAATGGCAACGCTTGTCACTGTTTTACCCACAACATGAGGCTCCACCCCCTGCTTGGTAACTTCAACTTCTGGCAATTCAGGCATATACCAATTGTAGGCGGTGAGATTAGAATGTGCTTATGACAATAAAACTTAAACTTTTGTTAAGCCTTTTGCTTGCCACAGCCAGCCTTCAAGCATGGTCTGCTCCCGTCAAAAGCCTTTCGGCAGAGCAAATGTTTCAAATCTTGGCCTCGGAAATCAGCCTACAGCGTGGTGAGGCTGCAACGGCTTATCAAACCTATATAAGCATGGCCAGATCACTGCGAGATGGTCCGCTTGCTCAAAGAGCCATGGAAATAGCGATAGCCGGCAATGCCTCAGAATTGGCATTGGACGCTGCAAAACTTTGGGATGAGCTCAACCCTAAAGATGCTAAAGAAATACTAACCACTCTTTTAATGTTGAATCAACGCTGGACTGAAAGTGTCAAGCCAGCTCAATTGCAATTAAGCCAACTAAAAACCATTGCAGCTAAAGAAAAATTAATTAATTCTTGGCGCTCGCTTTTAGCAAGAGCTCAAGATGAGGATGCCAGCCTCATAGCTTTCTTCAACATCCTGCAAGCACCCATCGCTCAAATCAACGACATAGATATTCTTTACACTTACTCATTGGGTGCCGAAAAAGCGAAAAACTTTGACGCGATGGAAAAAACATTGCGCAGAATTATTCAAAAAAAGCCCAATGAAAAAAATGCACTGAACGCTCTTGGCTATTCTTTTGCAGATAGGGGTATCAGGCTCACTGAAGCGCTGAACTTACTCGAAAAGGCTCATGCACTTGCGCCCAATGATATGTATATTTTAGATAGCCTTGCATGGGTCAACTTTCGTTTGGGAAAGACAAGTCTTGCAATCGAACAGTTAAACAAGGCTTTTGAAATCAAGCCAGAAGCAGAGATTGGCGCTCACTTGGGCGAAGCCCTTTGGTCCATTCAAGATCGCAAAGGTGCCGATACCGCTTGGAGAAAAGCTGAAGCATTGGATGCCAACAATAAAACACTGAAAGACACCATGGTCAGACTTTGGCCTGATAGAGTGCCAAGCGCGTCAAAAAAATCTCCTCAATTATGGGATGGTCGCTTTGCAGTTAAGGTCAGCGGTAAAGACTCTAAGAATGGTGGTAGTGGTGCCTTCACCCTAAGTCATGAAGCTCAAACAGATATTCTAGATATCAGAAACCCAATGGGTGGCGCCATGGCAAAAATCACCATCAATGCCTCAGGAGCAAAGCTAGAGGATGGTGACAAGATTTTTGAAGCGCATGATGCCGATGCATTGTTGCAAAGCTATACAGGACTGCCCTTGCCAGCAAGAGGTTTATCAAAATGGCTGAATGGTGAAGCAAGAGTTGGCGCTCCAGCAAGCATTGAAAGAGACGAACGATTAAGAACGCAAAAAATTATTCAAGATGGCTGGACCATGGCATTTTTGTGGACAGAAAAAAATCAAATCAAAAAATTAGACTTGACAAGAAAATCTCCAACAGGTCTGATTGAGATAAAAATAATTTTTGAAGAACTTGATGACTAAAGAATTGCACATCAAGGCTCCCGCAAAAATAAATCGCTTTCTTCACATTGTTGGACAAAGAAAAGACGGATATCACCTACTGCAAACTGTTTTCCAGTTAATCGATCTTCATGATGATATTTACCTGACTGCTGCACCCGATGGTCTCGTGCGCCGCTCCTCAGGAGCCACAAACATCCCACCCGAAGAAGACTTGGTTGTTCGAGCCGCCAAACTACTTCAGGAATACACCAATACAAACCAAGGTTGCGCCATTCGGGTTGAAAAGCGCATTCCAATGGGCGCTGGCCTTGGTGGAGGATCGTCGGATGCTGCGGCAACCCTTTGGGGCTTAAATGAGCTATGGGATCTCAAATTAAGTCGTCAGGAATTGATGAATTTAGGTGTCAAATTAGGAGCTGATGTGCCTTTTTTCTTGTTTGGCCAAAATGCTTTTGCTG
>CAMBJN010000127.1 GCA_945867755.1 Polynucleobacter meluiroseus | reverse complement strand
GGCGCTTAATTCTGACGGGTGATGAATGATGTGATCGGCACCCCACTCACTGAAGTGCTCATCGCACCCACAATAACCATAAGCTGCAGCCACCGTTTTCATGCCAGCAGCTTTACCAGCCACAATGTCTCTCAGGTCATCACCCACATAAATACAATTCAGCGGGTTCACTGAACAAACTTCAGCCGCTTTCAAGATGGGCGCAGGGTGGGGTTTTGCAAATGGCGTTGTATCGCCACCAATGATGGCTTGACTGCGCGTCGCTAAGTTCATCAAGTTCAATAATGGATGAGTCAGACGCTCAGACTTATTGGTCACAATGCCCCAGGTGATGGAGTGAGACTCGAGAGCGTCCAATATTTCTGAAACTCCATCAAACAGTTTGGTATGAACGCAAATAGCTTTTTCGTAGTTGGCTAAAAACTCCAGTCGAAGTTCTTCAAACTCTGGGTGGGTCTTGTCGTACCCAAATGCACCAAAAATTAAGCCTCGGGCTCCTGCAGATGCGCGCGGACGAAGGACTTCATATGGCAGAGGGTCTAGATTTCTTTTGATGCGCAGAAGATTGGCTGCCACCACCAAGTCGGGCGCAGTATCAGCCAAAGTACCATCTAAATCAAAAAAGACTCCTTCGTAAAGAGGAGTCTTTGTTGCTGCTGATGAAGATTTTGAATTCTGCATTAAATATTTTTTGATGTTGCGATCATGTAATTAACATCGGTATCGCGACCCAGCGAATAAACTTCTGTGAATGGGTTGTAGGTCATGCCCATCAGCTCATTCATTTGCAAATCGGCTTGACGAATAAATTGACTCAGTTCTGAGGGCTTAATGAATTTTTTGTAATCGTGGGTACCTTTGGGTAGCAGGCGAAGTACGTATTCGGCACCAATGATGGCAAATAAATAAGATTTAGGGTTTCGATTCAGGGTGCTGAAGAAAACATGCCCACCTGGTTTTACCAAGATTGAACAAGCTTGAATAATGCTCATTGGATCTGGCACGTGCTCAAGCATTTCCATGCATGTGACCACATCATATTGACCAGCTTCTCTTTGGGCTAAATCTTCTGCACTGATCAACTCATAGTCAACCGCTACTGAGGTTTCTAGACTGTGCAGTTCAGCGACTTGCAAAGCTTTTTTAGAAAGATCAATGCCCTTAGTCTTCGCGCCCATTTTGGCCATTGATTCAGCCAAAATTCCCCCGCCGCAACCAACATCTAGGACTCGCTTACCTTCTAAGCCAACGTGCTGATTAATCCAATCCAAGCGAAGAGGGTTGATCGCGTGCAAGGGCTTGAATTCGCTTGTGGGGTCCCACCAGCGATGAGCTAAGGCGCTGAATTTATCTAATTCGGTTTGATCTGCATTCATGGCTCTATTCTAATCAAGTGGCAGAAACTATGTTCAGGGCTTCTGAAACAGGATCTCTAGGCGAAAAAAAACCCGGCAGAACCGGGTTTTAAATAAAAGCTAATTAAATTAGTTTTTGCGTGTGCCGATTGCTTCGATTTGAACGCGACGGTTCTTAGCACGACCTTCATTTGTCTTGTTGTCAGCTACTGGCTGTGATTCGCCTTTGCCTTCAACGTAGATACGCTTGGCTTCAATGCCTTGGCTAATCAAGTGCTTCTTCACTGCTTCAGCGCGACGGATAGACAATTTTTGGTTGTAAGCATCTGTGCCGACTGAATCTGTGTGACCAACTGCAACGATCACTTCAAGAGTCAAGCTCTTTACTTTGCCGGCCAAGCTATTCAAGCTTGCTACTGCAGCAGGCTTAAGTGCTGATTTATCAAAATCAAACAATGCATCAGCGTTCAAAGTAACTTTTGCGGCTGCCTTTGGGGCAACTTTAGCGGCAGCGGCAGCAATAGCACCGTCACAGCCTGGAGCAGCAGTTGCTGGAGTCCAGTTGGCGTTGCGCCAGCAAAGTTCATTTGTACCGTTTTTCCAAACGATGCCTGTGCTGTTGACCCAGTTATCAACTGATTTCTGAGCAAAAGCGCTTGAGCTCATAGCGATTCCAGCGATAGCAATAAGTTGTAGTAGTTTTTTCATTTTTATTCCTCAAATTATCTGTGTGGAGGCTGATCCAAATCGGATACCCCACATTTTAGCACTATAAATCACATAAATAACACTCTGTGAGTGATAAAATTACCTGATGGAAATTACACAAAATAACGCCGCCAAAGAGACACTCCCAATATCCCTAGAAGACGAGATGCGTCGGTCCTATTTGGACTATGCCATGAGCGTCATTGTGGGCCGAGCTTTGCCTGATGTGAGGGATGGATTAAAGCCTGTTCACCGTCGTGTTTTGTTCGCGATGCATGAGCTAAACAACGACTGGAACAGGGCCTACAAGAAGTCTGCCCGTATTGTCGGTGACGTGATCGGTAAGTACCACCCCCATGGCGACTCGGCTGTTTACGACACCATCGTTCGTATGGCGCAGAATTTCTCCTTGCGCTACATGCTGGTAGATGGTCAGGGTAACTTCGGCTCGGTGGATGGCGATAATGCTGCGGCGATGCGTTACACGGAAATTCGTTTGGCGAAGATAGCTCATCAGCTATTAGACGATTTAGACAAAGAAACGGTTGATTTCGGACCGAACTATGACGGCAGTGAAAAAGAGCCATTAATTCTTCCGGCAAAAATACCTAATTTGTTGATCAATGGATCTTCAGGTATTGCTGTGGGTATGGCCACCAATATTCCTCCACATAACTTGGATGAAGTTGTTTCTGCTTGTTTGTATTTACTCAATCATCCAGAGTGCACAATTGATGATTTGATGGAAATCATTCCAGCTCCTGATTTCCCAACGGCTGGAATTATCTACGGCATCCAAGGTGTTAAAGATGGTTACCGAACTGGTCGTGGTCGTGTGGTCATGCGAGCCAAGACTCACTTTGAAGATATGGAACGTGGTTCACGTCAGTCAATCATCGTTGATGAATTACCGTACCAGGTCAATAAAAAGACTTTGCTTGAGCGCATCGCCGAACTCATCACTGAGAAAAAGGTCGAGGGTATTTCAGATATTCGTGATGAATCTGATAAATCCGGTATGCGCGTTGTGATCGAGTTAAAGCGCGGCGAAGTGCCTGAAGTGGTGCTGAACAACCTCTATAAATACACTCAGCTACAAGACACCTTCGGTATGAACATGGTGGCCTTGGTGGATAACCAGCCACGCTTGTTGAACTTGAAGCAAATGTTGGATTGCTTCTTGTCGCATCGCAGAGAAGTGGTGACGCGTCGAACTGTTTTCGAACTACGCAAGGCTCGTGAGCGTGGGCACGTGCTTGAAGGTTTGGCTGTGGCTCTTGCCAATATTGATGAATTCATCAAGATCATCAAGGCAGCGCCAACACCACCAGAAGCCAAACGTGAGTTGTTATTGCAGTCTTGGGATTCTGAAGTTGTGCGTGAGATGTTGGCACGTGCAGAAAAAGACGCTCCTGGCGGTCGCAACTCATTCCGCCCTGAAGATTTGGATCCTGCTGCTGGTATGCAAGCAGATGGTTTATATCGTTTATCAGAAGGTCAGGCTCAAGAGATTCTACAAATGCGCTTGCAGCGCTTAACAGGTCTTGAGCAAGACAAGATTGTTGGTGAGTACAAAGAAGTGATGCTTGAGATTGCTAATTTATTAGACATCTTGGCCAAGCCAGAACGTATCACCATCATCATCACAGAAGAACTTCAAGCTGTTCAGGCTGAATTTGGCCAAACGGGCACTGACACGGGCCGTCGTTCACGCATTGAAATGAACGCCACTGAATTGTTCACAGAAGATCTGATCACCCCTCAAGATTTGGTAGTGACTTTGTCGCATGGTGGCTATATGAAGAGCCAGCCCTTGTCTGAGTACCGCGCCCAAAAACGCGGTGGTCGTGGCAAGCAAGCTACTGCGACCAAAGAAGATGATTGGATCGAGCAACTCTTTATTGCCAACACTCACGATTACATTTTGTGCTTCTCCAACCGTGGCCGTATGTATTGGCTAAAGGT
>CAMBJN010000126.1 GCA_945867755.1 Polynucleobacter meluiroseus | reverse complement strand
GATCCAAAGCACAATGCCAAAAGTAAACGTGGCATACATGCCCAAAGAGATACCTGATAAATCTCTGGTGGTGATCGATCGATAGGTTTGTGGAATAAAAGCAGCTGTGGTGACGGTGGCTGCAATGAAGCCAAGCAGGTTGTCAAAATCCATTGAAACTAATCCTTTGAAGGCTTAAATTGTTATTTAAGCACCAATGTATAGGATTTCTTATTTTCTTGCTTGTGGGCTATCTATAGGGTTATTTTCTTGATTTTTTACCAAAAAACCAAGATCCTTCATCAAGCAGATTTACCTCATCAAGCGTGACCAGGTAAAAAAGGATTAACATCTTAATCATAGAATATTTGGACTTTTTATATCCGCCAAAAGTAATTCTAGAAAGGAAACTAAGTGAGCACAGATAAGCGCTGTTGTGGTTCAGGAGTCTGCATCATCAATCCTCAAGGCGAGTGTTGGTGTGGTCAAGTATGGGACGGTGAAAAAATGTGCCATCCACCATTAAAGCCACTGGTCAGCCCAACACCTGATTCAAGCGAACAGATTTCAAAACCCGATACAAATAATAAGAACAAACAATAACAATTACAAAGAGAGGTTGATATGGATTCTTCATCTGGAGCTTTAGGGGTATTTTTATTTATCTTTTTATTGGTCTTTGGACCAGCTTTGCTCGGAATATTTGTATTCAAGCAAAAGCCTATTTTGCTCAAACATAAAGATAGCGGCATTAGAAAGACCGCAAGACTCGGTTGGTCTTGGACTTATTACTATTTTGGTTTTTTGGTTCCAATATTTCGTGGAGAAATTACCATTGCTGTTCTTCACTTAGTTATTACGATCTTTACCCTCGGGCTGTTTCAAATTATTTGGTCTTTTCTATACAACAAACAACACGTGACCAGGCTTTTGACCAGCGGGTGGATTTTGTCTGATAGTCCAGAAGTAGAGGAATTTGCTAAGCTCAAGCTAGGCATCTATTAAACCTTTGGGGTTAAGTGATTAAGACCCCCATAAGACCCATAAGACCCATAAGACCCTTAGGGCCACCTTTTGAGATCTCTCAGCAGAAAACACGCGTTTTTCTTATAATTACCAAAACGCCATAAAAATGGCCAATAGCTAACAAAGCAAGACAAAACGAGGTTTCAAATGCGCATCGAAGACACCGATCCAGCCAGACATGCCAGTATTGAATATCCCATGGAAGTGGGATCGCCCGTTTTCGCGCCTATCAAAGTCACCGAAGAAAAAGACAAGGCTGTCAATGTGGCACGTCAGAATGCCAAGCATGAATACGACCGCATCATGGAACAAGCCAACGTCTTGATGAAACAAGCCAAGGCCTTGCAATCCAGACTTGATGTCACAGAGCAAGTTCATGCTGCCAAGTTCTCATTCAACCCATTGCATGGCAAGATCTATCACCTGTACTTTGACCATCGCCAACAAACCAATGTCTTGATCCAAACAGGACCCGATGAGTGGACCTGTGGTGTACCAGAGCATTGGACATTCAAACTAAGCGTCAAAAAATTAGGTGACAGTACTTGGGAAGAGCTAGAGCAAGAGCCAAAACCAGAAAATAATCCTGCTTTACTTAAAGACTGAGCAAACACCACTTAATCTTTTGTATCATCAACCAACTTATTTCTTCTGATTCAAGCGACCCGATCCCCAGATCTCAAACTGCCGCTTCATATCACCAGCCTCAGCTTCAATCGTATCCTCTTCAATGCCAGGGCAATCAGTTGGGATCTCTTTTTTAGACCCATCTGCCACCTTTTGGTGGGCAGCTGTTTGCTGAGATTTGCCATCCCAAGCAAACGGATTTTTAAAAGCTGGTGGATCTGGCAAACAATCATATTTATAAATAGGGGGCCAACCGTCATCGACTGGTTGAAAAGAAATCGTTTTCTGGAAGATCAACGGTTTTCCGGTGGGGATCGGTGGAAGAGGGGGCATGTTTTCAATTGCTTGCCTTGCTAACTTCTCAGCAACAGGGGATGTTGACCAAAGAGTCTCTAGTTTGGATAGCTTGCCGTTAGGTGCAATCTCAATATGAAAGCGCACCATGCCTTGATCGGGTCCCTCAACCGATCGACCCATCATGCTGCGCACTTGCTGTCCCCAGTTATGGCGATAGCGCTTGCTGTTCTTGAGTGTATAGGTGGATGCCTTTTGCCACTCTTGGGCAGATGGTGCAGGTGGTGCATCCATGTACGCCAACTTCTTTTCTTCGGGCGCTTCTCTTTGAGTATTTAGAACCAGTGTCTGATCTTCAGGTTTCTTTTCTTCTTTTTTCTCCGGCTCAAGCTTGACTTGAATGACCTCTTCCAAAATCTTGGGCTTGATTGGATCGGTCCCTTGGTAGTTCAATCCAATAACAATCAAAACTAAATGAAGCGCAATGGATAGATAGACCGCCAACCAAAAGCTAGAAAATTTTTGAGCAAGAATTAGCTTCAATAGAGATCACTGCTTTTAATTAGTCTCTATTGAGACTCTAGCTTTAAATAGGTGCGACTCACATTACCTAAATGAAGATCATTGAAGTTAGCTAATCTTTCAAAAGCGGGAGCCTTTGCCAGATTTTTTACTGCAGCCTCAACCCCAGCCATTTCATCAGCATACTTTTTGCAACCACTGACTAAAAAGTTCAAATAATCACCAGTGTCTTGTTTGGCTTTTGTCATATTGGTGACTGAACCATGACCAGGAATAATCACCTTTGGTTTCATGGCTTCAATCTTAGAAAATGCCTGCAGCCACCTACTGGCATCACTCTGAGGTAAAACACCCAAAATACGATCGATATAAATATGATCACCGGAGAACAGGATGTTATCGCCAGGCAAGTAAACAACAATATCACCTGCAAAATGGGCGTGATCCAAATATTTCAATTGAACTACCACACCGCCAAGCGTTAACTCATGATCATCTTTCATCAGAGCTTCTTTTGCATGAGTTGGTTTTGTTTTATCTAGACGTTCTTTTAAAGCGGGTCTTAAAGAGTCCATTTGTGCAATTGCCAAAGACTGTTGCGTTTTGACCGTTCTACTCAAAGCAATGATTTGAGCACCTTGTGATGAGAAATAATCATTGCCCAGCCAGCGGTGATCTTGTGACCCTGTATTGATGACCCACTTTACTTTTTTCTTCGCGATCTTTTGAATCTCTTGATCAATTAATTGCGCACCCTGGTAAGAGGCCCCACTATCAATCAAAATAACACCATCTTTGGTATCAATGAAACCAAAGTTCGCATTTAAACCATGATTTTGATAAGTTCGACCACCAATCTCACCAATTAAGGCATGAACTGTTGGGGTAATTGTTTGATGCTTTAAAACCTGTGCATAAGACACACCCACGATTAAAGCAACGCATATAAATAATGCAGATATTATTTTTTTCATTTTTAAAGCTCCCTGCTACTAATTATGCATTCATCTAAGAATGCACTTAAATCTTTTTCGGATGAATAGTTATGGCATTTCTTATGCCCAGTCATCACTGGCTTAGTTAATGTAAATGTAGTTTTTACAACTGTGCGGCATGATTGGCTTGATCACTTACAGATACTGGCTAGGTGTCAGCGTATACCCCCACATACAAAGCTTACTTATCTTATTAAGATAACTGGGTATTTTGTATAAATAAGGGGCGTTATATGACAAACTTCAAAAAAAATCTTTTGATAGCAATATCAGTATTAGGTATTTCGATATCAAGCGTTGCAATAGCTGACTCAGAAGCTGAAATTGCAAAGTACCGTGCTCAATTACAAGATGGTAATCCTGCCGAACTCTGGGATATGAAGGGTGAGGAACTATGGAAAACCAAACGAGGTACTAAAAATGCCTCTTTAGAACAATGTGATTTGGGTAAGGGTCCTGGAGTCTTAAAAGGTGCTTATGCTGAAATGCCGCGCTATTTCAATGACACAGGCAAAGTGATGGATCTAGAAGCACGAATCATTTATTGTATGGAAACATTGCAAGGTTGGGATACAAAACAGTATTTCAATAAGGGTGCTTTCAAGCAAAAGGGTGATGGTTCAGACATGGCTGCGATTGCTACGTATGTTGCAG
>CAMBJN010000125.1 GCA_945867755.1 Polynucleobacter meluiroseus | reverse complement strand
CGTAAGAGTCATCCCCCATCAATGCTTCACCTGATAGTTTGAGCAAAACTTTTTTATAAGCTGGCATTGTCAGTCTCTCTATATTTAGCATTCATCAAGTTACAAAAGTATAAAAGGCACGAAGGTTTTAGCCCCGTGCCTTTTTGAACTACAAGAACTACTTAGGCCGTGGCTTTTGCAGCAGCTACTTGCGCAGCAACTTCAGCAGCAAAGTCATCTTGACGCTTTTCAATACCCTCACCAACAACATACATCGTAAAGCTCTTGATGGTTGTATTAGCAGCCTTCAACATTTGCTCTACAGTTTGTTTGTCGTTTTTAACAAAAGTTTGATTCAACAAAGAAACTTCTTTCAAGTACTTTTGAACTGAGCCTTCAACCATCTTAGCGATGATTTCTGGTGGCTTACCTGATTCAGCAGCCTTTAGTTCAGCAACATTCTTCTCTGTAGCGATCTTGTCAGCCGGTACGTCTGCAGAAGATAAGGCAATAGGCTTCATCGCAGCAATGTGCATAGCAACGTCTTTAGCAGCAGTGTCGTCACCAGTGTATTCGACCATCACACCAATGCGCGTACCGTGCAAGTAAGACACTAACTTGTTCTCACCTGAAAAACGTGTGAAACGACGCAATGACATGTTTTCGCCGATACGACCGATCAATTCAGCGCGCACTTCTTCAACTGTCTTACCAGCGTATGGGAAAGCAGATAAAGCAGTCACATCAGCTGGGTTCTTTTCAGCAATTAATTGAGCACAAGAGTTACTCAAAGCCAAGAAGTCATCATTCTTAGAAACAAAGTCTGTTTCGCAGTTAACTTCTAGCAATGCGCCAGTTGTACCTTTGATAAATGCAGTGATAACGCCTTCAGCTGTAATACGTGAAGCAGCTTTACCAGCTTTACTACCAAGTTTTACACGCAGAATTTCTTCTGCTTTGGCCATGTCGCCATCAGCTTCAGTCAAGGCTTTTTTGCACTCCATCATTGGAGCGTCTGTTTTGGCGCGTAATTCGCCAACCATCGCAGCACTAATTGCAGCCATTACTCGCCCTTTCCTTCTTCAATGAACTCTTCAGTGTCGCCTTTAACGGCTTCTAACACTTGTTTCACTGCGTTTGCTTTGCCTTCCAAAACGGCATCAGCCATCGCGCGAACATACAAAGCAACTGCTTTGCTTGAGTCATCGTTACCTGGAATGATGTAATCAACACCATCGGGTGAATGGTTTGTATCAACCACGGCAATCACTGGAATACCTAGTTTCTTGGCTTCTGTTAACGCAATTTTGTGGTAACCGATATCCACCACGAAAATCGCCTCTGGTGTACCAGCCATATCCTGAATACCGCCCAATGATTTCTGTAATTTCTCGATATCACGGCTGGTTGTCAAAGCTTCCTTCTTAGACAAACGCTCCCAATCGCCATTTTCGCGAGCAGCAGTCATGTCTTTAAGACGCTTGATAGAACCTTTAACTGTTTTGAAGTTGGTCAATGTACCGCCCAACCAGCGAGCATCAACATAAGGCATGCCAGCGCGAGCCGCTTCTTCAGCAATGATCTCTTTAGACTGACGCTTTGTACCCACAAACAAAATGGTGCCGCGGTTTGAAGCTATTTGACGCACGAACTTTTGCGCTTCCAAGAACATTGGAAGTGTTTTTTCGAGGTTAATAATATGAATTTTGTTGCGATGACCGAAAATATAAGGGGCCATCTTTGGTGACCAGAAGCGAGTTTGGTGCCCAAAATGGCAACCGGCTTCCAGCATTTCACGCATAGTCACTGACATGTAAATCTCCTAAGGGTTGTGTCTAGAACCAAGTCCTGACTGCACTAAAAAGTGCCACCCTGGACGGCTTGGTTCGTGATTCTGCTTCAGACTATCTGAAACAGTGACCGTATTCTACCCTAAAAATCACATTAAAGCCATGAAAACAATGAATTTATGCTGGATAATCGGGGTATGTTGACTGAAACTAAAAAACCCACTTCTCAAGAATTCATCGCCGGCATGCGCGAAGCTGGTCGCTTGGCCAGCGAGGTACTGGATCATGTGACCCCTTTTATCAAGGCTGGCATCACGACTGGGGAGTTGGACCAGATTTGCCATGATTACATGATCAATGTCCAAAAAACGGTCCCAGCGCCCCTCAATTACCAGCCTCCAGGCTATCCACCCTTCCCCAAATCGATTTGTACCTCGGTCAATGATGTGATTTGCCATGGCATTCCGGGCGACCGGATCCTGAAAGATGGCGATGTGGTCAATCTAGACATCACTGTGATCACTCAAACAGGCTACTACGGCGACACCAGCCGAATGTTTTCGATCGGTGAACCATCGATTTTGGCCAAAAGACTGTCACAAATCACTTATGAGTGCATGTGGCTGGGTATCGCACAAGTCAAACCAGGCTGTACTTTGGGTGATATTGGTCACGCGATCCAAAGCCATGCTGAAAATGCAGGTTATTCAGTGGTCAGAGAGTATTGCGGTCATGGGATTGGTCAGGTATTCCACGATGAGCCCCAAATTGTTCATTACGGCAAACCCGGCTTGGGCGAGCAATTGCATGAAGGCATGACCTTCACCATTGAACCCATGATCAATGCTGGTAAACGAGACATCAGAACCATGCCAGATCAGTGGACCGTTAAGACCAAAGATCGCAGCCTATCGGCTCAGTGGGAACATACCTGCTTGGTGACTCCAAGCGGGGTTGAAGTATTGACCTATTCAGCAGGCAGCCCACCGCCACCTGCGTGTGTTAGTAATCTAAAGTTCAGACCCTAAATCCAGCAAGATCATGGACACCCTTGCAACTCTTAAAACTCGTCGCGAGTCTCGTTTTGAAGAGTTCAAAAAAGATTTAAACGTTCATAAGTTAACCAAAGATATTTGCCAGCTGATTGATCAGCAGCTGTTGTTGGCCTGGCAAGAAAATGGCTTAGATGACTATGCTGCTCTTGTTGCAGTTGGTGGATTTGGTCGAGCTGAGCAATACCCTTATTCAGATGTTGATATTCTGGTGCTGCTTTCTGAAAAGCTCAGTGTCGATGAGCTTGCCAAAGTGCATTCAAAAGTAGAAAGCTTCATCACTCGTTGCTGGGATTTAGGCATTGAGATTGGATCCTCAGTTCGAAATATCGAAGAATGTTTGCAAGAGGCAGCGGCAGACATCACTGTTAGAACTGCGCTTCTCGAATCTCGTTTAATTGGTGGGGATAAAAAACTATACCGTCGCTTCTTGGTGCAGTTTGATGCTGCGATGGATGCCAAGGCCTTTTATCAAGCGAAGTTATTAGAGTTACGTCAACGTCACCACAAATACAACGATACCCCTTACTCCTTAGAACCCAATTGCAAAGAGAGTCCGGGTGGCTTGAGAGATTTGCAAGTCATTCTGTGGATGACCAAAGCAGCTAAGCTGGGTAATAGCTTTTCTGATTTACATAAAAAAGGTCTTTTGACCAAGCGTGAGTCTTTAGAGATCAATAAGAACTTAAAGCTTTTGCAAACCATGCGCACTCAATTGCACTTGGTTGCAAAAAGGCGCCAAGATGTACTCGTGTTTGATTTGCAAACACAACTGGCCGAATCATTTGGCCTGACTTCAGAAAATGGCACGCGCGCCAGCGAAAAACTCATGAAGCAATATTACTGGGCCGCTAAGGCAGTGACCCAGCTCAATGAAATTCTTCTACAAAATATCGAAGCGATTCTTTTTCCCATGGAATCTAGAGTTACCAGACCAGTCTCAGAGCATTTTGTTGAGAGGCAGGGTTTGTTGGATATTGTTGATCCGAGTTTATTTGAAAAGTACCCCAATCAAATTTTGCGGGCATTTGTGCTTTATACAAAAACTCCTGGAGTCAAAGGATTTTCTGCTCAGATTTTAAGAGGCTTGTATAACGCCAGAAATCTCATGAATGCCCAATGGCGCAATCAAACTGAAAACCGTGAGCATTTCATGGAGATTGTGCGCCAATCTCATGGTGTCACCAATGCATTCCGCTTGATGAATCAAACCAGTGTCTTGGGTCGCTATTTACCTGCCTTTAGGCGAATAGTCGGACAGATGCAACATGATTTATTTCATGTGTACACAGTCGATCAACATATTTTGATGGTGCTTCGCAATGTACGCCGCTTCTGGATTGTCGAGCACACCCATGAGTTCCCTTTCTGTAGTCAGTTAGCTGCCAA
>CAMBJN010000124.1 GCA_945867755.1 Polynucleobacter meluiroseus | reverse complement strand
GTTAAAAAGTGATTTATGAAATTTTTATTTGATTTACTGCCGGTTATTTTGTTTTTCGTGGCCTTCAAGATGGCTGATATTTATGTGGCCACTGCTGTGGCCATCATTGCCACGATTGCTCAAATTGGCTGGGTGGGCTTGAAATACCGCAAAGTAGAACCCATGCAATGGGCCAGCTTAGGCTTGATTGTGGTCTTCGGTGGTTTGACGATTGGTTTACAAGACAAGACCTTTATTCAGTGGAAGCCCACGATTTTGTATTGGTTGTTTGCGGTGGGTCTCTGGGCCAGCGTGACTTTCTGGAACAAGAATCTGATTCAGATGGCGATGGGCAAACAAATACGTTTTAAACCTGAAGCAGAACAACAGCTCTGGCCTCAATTGAACTTAGCCTGGAGCTTGTTTTTCTTGGGTATGGGTTTACTGAATTTGTATGTGGCTTATCAGTTTGATGAATCGACATGGGTGAACTTTAAGTTATTCGGCGGCATGGGTCTTTTGTTTGCCTTTGTATTGGCCCAAGGCTTTTGGTTGAATAAGTTCATTGATCAAGAGGAAGCTTAAGATTATGAGCGCCTCCCCCTCAAACTCTACCCCTACTTCTATCGCGCGCATGGAGAAATACGAACTTGCCTTAAAGCAGGCTTTGCCCATTGATTCATTAAAAATTGATGATGAAAGTCATTTGCATGCTGGTCATGCCGGTGCAGAAGGTGGCGCAGGTCATTACCGCATCTTTGTTAAGTCTTCTGCCTTCAATGGCTTACCCAGAGTGCAGCAACACCGCCTCGTGTATGATGCTTTATCGGCTTGGATGCCCCATGAAATCCATGCTTTAGCGATTGTGATTCAGTAGTTTTGCAGTAATTGATTGGCTTTATTAACTTATAAAAAATTTTAAAAATATCATGAAGAAATTACTTCCTACTTTGGCCCTTTCTGTTGCAGCCACCATGGCCATCACGGGCGCTTTGAGCGCTCCTGTTTTTGCACAAAATGCAGCTGTTGTGAATGGCAAAGCCATCCCAAAAGCAAAATTAGATAAATTGATCGCTAATTCTGGTCAAGGAACAAATCCTGAATTGCGTGAGCGTGCTCGCGATATGTTGATCACCCGTGAGTTGATCAATCAAGAAGCGATCAAGCGTGGTTTGATGGCCAATGACAATATTCAAGAGCAACTCGAGCAAGCTCGTTTGAACATCTTGGTAGGCGCCGTATTTGAAGATTACATCGCACGTGATGGCGTCTCTGATGCAGAGCTCAAGGCTTCTTATGAGCAGATCAAGACACAGTTCGAAGGTACTGAATACAGAGTTCGTCATATTTTGGTTGAAAAAGAAGCAGATGCTAAAGCTTTGATTACAAAAATTAAAGCCGGTGAAAAGTTTGAAGATTTGGCCAAAGCAAGCTCTAAGGATCCAGGTTCTGCTGTTAACGGTGGCGACTTGGATTGGATGACACCGCAAGCCCTAGTACCAGAGTTTGCAAAAGCCATGACTGCTTTGCAAAAAGGTCAGATGACCGATAAGCCTGTGAAGTCACAGTTTGGTTTTCATGTGATCCGCGTCGATGATGTTCGTCAAGCCAAGGTTCCTGATTTGGCTGAACTCAAACCTCAATTGATTCAGATGATGAGTCAAGATCAAAATTGGCAGCGTAATAAGTTCGATGAGATGCTCAAAAAATTCAAAGCCAAGGCAAAGATTCAATAAGCACTGAGCTATTTAGTTAGAGCCTCACCACCCTGAGCATAAAACCCAAAGCCATCTTTTTAAAATAAGATGGCTTTTTAATTGAGTCATTTGAAAGAAATCCATCATGAGCTTACATCGTCAATTACAACAATTAGCTGCTAATAATCAAAGCATCAAGGTAGGTTTGATTGGCGCAGGTAAATTTGGTTCGATGTATTTATCTCAAATACCCACAACACCGGGCGTTCAATTGGTGGGTATCGCAGATTTGTCTCCGGCTGGTGTTAAAAAGAATCTCGATCGTGTGGGCTGGAAGGACGAACAATCGAATGCCAAGTCTTTGGATGATGCAATCAAGACTGGTCAAACTCATATCTCTGAAGATTGGCAAGCCTTGGTGTCGCACCCGGCGATTGATGTGATTGTTGAATGCACAGGTCATCCGATCGCAGCTGTTGATCATTGTTTATTGGCCTTTGCAAATGGTAAACATGTGGTGAACGTGACGGTTGAAGCCGATGCGTTTTGTGGGCCTTTGTTGGCTCAAAAAGCGCAAGAAGCTGGTGTGGTGTATTCATTGGCCTTTGGTGATCAACCTGCTTTGATTTGTGACTTGGTTGATTGGGCCAGAACTTGTGGTTTTCCAGTGGTGGCTGCTGGTCGCGGTCATAAATGGTTGCCTCATTTTTCTGAATCCACCCCAGAGACTGTTTGGGGTAATTACGGCTTAACACCTGAACAAGCGACTCGTGGTGGTTTGAATCCCAAAATGTTCAATAGTTTTTTGGATGGCTCGAAACCATCCATCGAGAGTACTGCCGTGGCTAATGCCACAGGGCTTTCAGTACCCAGCAATGGTCTACTCTACCCGCCTGCAAGCGTTGAAGATATTCCGTTTGTCACTCGCCCAATTTCAGAAGGTGGCGTTCTAGAAAAGAAAGGCATGGTTGAAGTGATCTCTTCTCTAGAGGCCAATGGCAGAAAGATTCCTTATGACATTCGCATGGGTGTTTGGGTCACCGTTGAAGCAGAAACCGATTACATCAAGAATTGTTTTGAAGAGTACAACGCTCACACCGATCCAAGTGGTCGTTATTTCACACTCTATAAACGTTGGCATTTGATTGGTTTAGAGGTTGGCATGTCTGTAGCAAGTGTGGCACTTCGCAAAGAAGCCACGGGCGTGGCTCATTGTTGGAATGCCGATGTGGTGGCTACTGCCAAGAGAGACCTAAAACCAGGAGAGATTTTGGATGGTGAAGGTGGCTACACAGTTTGGGGCAAGTTGTTACCTGCGGCCAAATCTGTAACGATGGGCGGTCTGCCCCTGGGTTTAGCGCATGACATCAAGCTCATTCGAGCTGTCAAAAAAGGACAATCATTGTGTTGGGATGATGTGGCTGTTGATACCAGCACGCATGCTTATAAGATCAGACAAGAGTTAGAAGCTAAGTTCAGGTAAGACTTGTTCTTACTTAGTGCTTGAGTTTAGATATTCGTGATCTTCTAGGCCAAGATAACTCGCTACTTTTTTCGCCACCTGAACTTTGTGATGAGCTGAAAAGAAATTAGAGGACTCGCCATTTTCTAGTTGAATGATGTGCTTGGGTGCTAAGACACAGGCACGAGCTAGCTCCGTTACAGATAGGTTTTTATCCACTCTTGTTTGTTTTAATTTATCCCCATCAATTTGAGGTTCTATGGATAAAGAATTGAATAACATATCTTAGGTATAAATTAATAAAGGGGTATCGATAGATTCTTAGTATTAATTATTGAGCCTATCGATCAGGTCTTTTGCCTCATTGACGCTTTCGACGGCGCCTGTGGCTTCGATTTTCTTGACCATCAAGCCCAGTATTTCTGCGCCATGTTCAATGCCTAGCATGCCGTAGTGAATATCGCCTTTGACTTTGGATGTTTCATGGAGTTCGCATTTTTCACGGGCATAGATATTGCCATCAACCTGTCCGTTCACGAGCACTCTGTGGGCTCGAACATCACCATGAACCAAACCTGTACTTCCAATCGCAACAGTTACCTGCGTATCAGTAGAAGATTCAATTGATCCATCAATGGTTCCATCTAAGCGGATGCTTTTATTGACCACCATGCGACCTTCGATTCTGGTGGCGGCGCCAATCAATGTATCAAAGGACTCTGATGAGTCCGATGTGTTCATTTTCTTAGTTTTATTGAATAGCCCCAAAACGTGCCCCCAAAATCATCATGATGAGTGATTAACAAGTAATGTAGGGCTTCGTAGGCTTTTTGGCAATTAGCCATTGAGTCAATAGAATCAATGACTTATGATGCTATGCAGCACTCTTATAAGACTTATAAGGAGTTACTTGCTTTTAGTGGGGGCACTCACAAAAGACATCTTTGTCACACCGCTCGATTGCGCAATCGCCATGATTTCGGCAACTCGACCATAAGGTACTGCCTTATCAGCACTCACCTGTAACTGAAACTGAGGTGTTGATGACTGTTGCTTTAGTTCTGATTCCAATTCTTGATCATTAACGGCATTACCCTGAAAAGTCAGCTGATAGGAAATTGGCAATTTTGG
>CAMBJN010000123.1 GCA_945867755.1 Polynucleobacter meluiroseus | reverse complement strand
CTGAGATTTTAAAGTCCGCCGCAAAATTACTTGCGGAAAGAAAAGAAGAGGCTTCAAATTTAATTACTCTTGAATCCGGTGTGTGTAAAAAAGACTCCTTATATGAAATTGGACGCGTGTCAGATGTATTAAATTTTTCTGCAGCAGAGGCCCTTAAGGACGATGGTCAGGCATTCTGGTGTGATTTAACTCCGCATGGAAAAAAAAGAAGAATTTTTACGCAAAGAGACCCTTTGTTGGGCGTAATTACTGCTATTACTCCGTTTAATCATCCAATGAATCAAGTGGCGCATAAGGTTGCCCCATCAATTGCTTCCGGCAACCGAATGGTATTAAAGCCTTCAGAAAAAACTCCTCTTGCAGCATATTTTTTAGCCGATATATTGTATGAATCAGGCTTACCTCCGGAAATGTTACAAGTCTTAAATGGCGATCCATCTGAAATAGCAGATCGATTAATCACACACCCTGATGTTGATTTAATTACATTCACGGGCGGTGTAGAGATTGGTAAAAAAATTGCTAGCATTGCTGGTTATAAAAGATTAATTCTTGAGCTTGGCGGTAACGATCCTTTAATTATTATGGAGGATGCTGATTTAGAGGAAGCAGCGTCGTTAGCTGTTAATGGATCATATAAAAACTCAGGACAAAGATGTACTGCTGTTAAAAGAATTATGGTTCAGGAATCTGTTGCCGATGAGTTTGTTCATCTTTTAGTTGAAAAATCCAAATCGTGGTCTTATGGTAATCCTATGGACTTAAATATATACATGGGAACTGTTATTGATGAGGATGCCGCTATTCTTTTTGAATCAAGAGTTAATGATGCAGTTAAGTCTGGAGCATTGTTGCTTCTTGGTAATCATCGCAGTGGCGCCTTATATTCGCCCACAGTTTTAGATAGGGTTAAACCAGAGATGGACCTAGTTAAATTCGAAACTTTTGGTCCTGTATCTCCTGTGATGCGCTTTAAGACAATTGATGAGGCCATTCATATGGTGAACAGCACTGCTTTTGGATTATCCTCAGCAGTTTGTACAAATCGATTTGATTACATTACAAAGTTTATTTCTGAATTGCAGGTTGGTTCCGTGAATATTAGAGAGGTTCCAGGCTATCGCCTAGAGTTAACTCCATTTGGCGGCATTAAGGATTCCGGACTGGGCTACAAAGAGGGTGTACAAGAGGCGATTAAGAGTTTTACCAATATTAAAACTTTCAGCTTGCCTTGGTAGCGCCAATAAATATTATTGAAAATCAGACCGCTATCATTTTAAAGATAGTGAGGCGCTCAAAATGACAAAGAAGTTTTACTATTTTTCTTATTTTTTGTCCGATGCAGATTTGGGTATGGTTTTTTGAGTTGTCGGGTTTCCCGACAATTCATCACCCGATCTGTCGATCCCGCTTGACGCCACGTGACCCCAATTGACTCCGAATTCCTTGGTGTCGATAGGACATCGAATACGATACACGGCTAGACGTTGTAAAAAATACTGTTTGAAATCATCAGCATATCTGCAAAGCCGTGTACCCCAGTTCGATTCTGGGTTCCGCCTCCAGTTATTTCAAATACACCCATCAAAGCAGACTCAAGCTAAACTACAAATCCTAAAAGTTTGTAATAGATTAAGCTCATCCACCTTTTGATAGCCCAAACATGAAATTAAAACTAACTAGCCAATTACTCTTGATTGATTTGGTATTGCAGCTACTGCCTATTGCTTATTTTGCTTTTAGCTCACCCTCATTTGCGGATAATGGCCTCAACGGCCCATTGATTCAAGCGGCTTTTTACTTATTCATTATTTGGAAAGTTTCTGGTGGTAATAACTTGGCCAGATATCTATTCTTGGCTTATACGCTGGTGATTTTCTTGCCTTTGAGTGTGATGTTCTTAATGCACGGCAGCAGCATTGGCATGATCTTACTTGTATTGGTTCAGCTGGGCATCAAGGCTTATTGCTTGTACCAATTGTTTTTCACATCAACAAAGTTGGAGTTCACTAAAGTTGATGATGAGAGTGAATTTCCTAAATTCTGATGATCAGTTACAGGATCAGTTGCTCAAAGGCGCTGATCAGTGACTCAGGTTCTTGGGCACCCTGAAGAAGATATTCTTCATTAAGTATCAGGGATGGCACCGACTGAATGCCCATGTTCTTATAAAACTCTTCTTCAGCTTTGATTTCTGCAGTGAACTCATCGCTGGTCAATATCTCACGAGCCCTGACTTTATCTAATCCTGCTCGAACCACAGCATCCAAGATATTTTTTTCATCATCCAGGCTCACGGCCAAGCAGAAGTAGGTATTGAGCAATTCTTTTTTAAGGACCGCTTGCTTTTCAAGGTCAACTTCATTGGCCGCCCAATACAGCAAGCGGTGACTATTGAAGGTGTTGTAAACACGTTTACGACCCTCCGGATGAAATGCAAACCCAGCCTCAAGAGCTCTCGCTCTGATTTGGGCTTGATTGGTTTTAACTTGATCTAGGCTCAAGCCATATTTTTGAGTCAAATGCTCCATGGCATCTTGGCCACCAGGAGGCATGTGAGGATTTAACTGAAAAGCACGGTAGTGAACTTTAAAGTCCACCACCATCTCTAACTTGCTCATAGCCTGAGATAAACTACCAAAACCAACTGCGCACCAAGGGCAGGCAATGTCGGAAACAAAATCGATGGTGATAATTGGTTTCAAAGAATGAACCGTAAAAAATAATTAAAACATTATAAAAAAAGTCCATGCGCTGATTTGCATGGACTTGTTAAGCTAAATTATAACTGGTCAGCTTTAATACTACGCTTTAAGACTATTACTGAACGCCAACAATTTTTTTGGCTTCAGCTAAAGTATTCATTGATTCAGTGTGTTGACCAGCCTTGTGCTGCTCTTCACCCTTTGCGCGAAGCTCTTTTACTTTGCTCATATTTTGTGGTGTTAATTTTGCAGTTGGCAGGGCATTGTCAATTTTTTTCATTTCACCAGGGCAACCGTGCGCCATGACAAAACTGGACATACAAATCAAAGATGTAGCAATCAATAATTTTTTCATCTGGGTACCCCTATCAAAGTTAAGAGTAAATATGCTATCACCTTATAAGAATTTAGGTTGGGACATCGATTTTTAGGGGTTTAACTTAAGCTGATGATTTAAATGGAGAATTATTCTTATAAATAGTTTAAATTAATCTGAATCAAAATTAAGCATCGTTTTTTAGTGCTACAAAACAGATCTTCCGCCTTAAATTACAATCAAATTCTGCTCTAACTTAATAGAAATCACGGCAAATAAAAGTGTCTCTAAACAATAGCCTTGAATGTCGGATTCTCAATAGCATTCACATGGTCTCAAAAGAGGGCTGGAATCATCTTTTGGGGAAAGACGCAACTCCTTTTTTACGCCATGAGTTCTTAAGCGCCCTAGAAGATTGCGCTTGCGTTGGTGGCAACACCGGTTGGCAAGTGGCGCACCTGGCCATTTATGCATCTGGTAATGAAAACCCGATTGGCTTGATGCCACTGTATTTAAAAACCCATTCTTATGGCGAATATGTCTTTGATTGGTCTTGGGCAGAAGCCTATCAACAGCATGGCCTGTCGTATTACCCCAAAGCACTTTGCGCCATACCCTTCACGCCAGTCAGAGGAGCGCGTCTATTGGTGGGTGAGAGCGACCATGCAGATGCAATACGTATTCAGCTGATAGAACAATTAAAACAATTATTGATACAAAATGAGATTTCATCTGCGCACATTCTGTTTGCCGAGCAAGAGACGCAAGAACTTCTATTGAAACAAGGATTCATGGCCAGAGATGCTGTTCAGTTTCATTGGAAAAACCATGCTTATCAAAGCATGGAAGACTTTTTAAGTCAGCTCAATATGAAGCGCCGTAAAAACATTCGACAAGAACGAGCTCAGGTACAAAGTGCAGGAATATCTTTTCGTCATGTTGATGGCCCAAGTGCCACTCAAGAGGACTGGGCATTTTTTTACCGCTGTTATGCCAATACCTACTATGAACATCGCTCATCGCCATACTTAAGTGAGTCATTCTTTCAGACTCTGAGCCAAACGATGCCAGAAAATCTTCATTTGATTTTGGCTCACAGAAATGAACAATTAATCGCAGCATCCTTGCTCTTTGTTGATCGCTCGGGGCACACTAAAACTGCTTACGGTCGGTATTGGGGTGCTTTGGAGTATGTACCTTGCCTGCATTTTGAAACAGCCTACTACCAAGCCATCGAATACTGCATCAGTCAAGGTATCGATGTTTTTGAAGGCGGTGCTCAGGGACAGCACAAAATGGCCAGAGGAT